>CAZIWW010000020.1:0-14598 GCA_964543275.1 uncultured Bdellovibrionales bacterium
GTGCCCTCGACAGGAATCGAACCTATATTTCAAGCTCCGCAAGCTTGCGTCCTATCCGTTGAACGACGAGGGCGTTTTTGCCTATAATCCGATGAGCATTCCTAGTCTGTCAACAAAACTTATCTCCTGTCGAACTTCTGGAAGATATTGAAGGAGGACTTCGCGGATGTGAATGGGGTTGGCGTTGCCGACGGGAATGTGAATGTGAGGCATAAAAGTTTTTTTGCTATGGAGGCTTAAAACTTTAAAGCCTTCTTCGACTTCGTAGAATATCCAGAAATCTTTCAAATCTTCGTACTCGTACATTGTTTTGTCAACAATTACTCCATCCGGACTAATCTCCATTTTGATAATTCTCGGTTCTCTTTGAGCGTAGACATAACCCAGCATGCCGATCAAAATAAAAGTGATAGCCATTAGAATGGCGTTGGTGACCAAGGCGTAAATAATAATGGCTAAAAGAATTCCTCCTGTTATCCAGTACCAGCGACTGTCTTTTTCATAATGTTCGTATTCCGGCGCTTCCCAAGAGAAAGTTGGCTCTTCTGCTTCGGGACTTTCGATAGCCAGCTTTGGTCTAGGTAAGGCGGGGGAATGTTGAGGAGGGGATAATTGCCTTTTGGGTTTAGGATTTTGTTTTTTGAATCCGTCCAGGCTCATTATTTTTTGAGAAGATAATAGACTCCAATCAGGATTAGCACAATCGGCACGACTGGTATGTCAATCGGGAAGTATTCTTCGATCAGCCAAACGATTCCTACAAGAATTAGAAGCCATGGCCATAGTTTTTGGTTCATAGGTTTGGTTTAATTATTATTGACGGCGATTTTGGAAGCGGGAGGAATTCGCCCGCTGTTTCAGCGGGCGCTCGCCGGTGTGACGCGAATCCTAACCCTATTTAGCGGAATGGCGGTTTTTCGTAACTTATGAGAAAGCGGTGGGGGAGGGATTTGAACCCCCGGTACCATTGCTGGTACTCCAGTTTTCAAGACTGGCGCGTTCGTCCACTCTGCCACCCCACCAGATAATTAGAGTATATGTTTTTTAAGAAATGCTCTACCGGATACCGGATCCAGATTTCAGATATTTTTCGAATTGGAAAGCTTTAAACTTATTTTTAAATGCAAAATAACAGATAAACGATGCTGGCAACCTATTTACAGTTGCAGGAACTAATCCATTTTGGCGTCTTAATAATTTTTCTTTAAGATCATTGGTGCGGCCGATGTAGGTTTTAAGATCTTGACACTTTAGTGCGTAAACGTACCACATGCTGATAGCGGATTTATTTCGCCAAAGCTTCGGCGAAGCTGAAAATGAAACTCGCCTTCGCCAAAGCTTCGCCGAAGCGAAGGCGGAGAGGGTGGGATTCGAACCCACGGACCCCTTTCAGGGTCGGCACGTTAGCACCGTGCTGCACTAGACCAACTATGCGACCTCTCCGTATAGTATAAAATTAACGTAAATATGGCAGTTTGGCAATTACATCGTGGGTGGGATAGGCAGAAGCTTATAGGAGAAATAGCCTCTGTTTGTGAAGCTGCTTAGATTTAAAGTTTGGTACATAAGCCTACGATCGTAGATATACGCACCCTAGGGTAGATGGAAAACTTTTAATTTTCTGGCATCGTAGATTTTATCAACTAACAAATAGTTTACATTATGTCCGATACCATTTTTTTTAATATCTTTAATTATGTTCGGTGCTA
This sequence comes from uncultured Bdellovibrionales bacterium, assembly GCA_964543275.1. Taxonomy (GTDB): domain Bacteria; phylum Patescibacteriota; class Minisyncoccia; order Moranbacterales; family UBA11712; genus CAZIWW01. Next base: position 1,710 of record CAZIWW010000020.1, read on the forward strand.
AGGGATGCTTGCCTATAAAAACGCTTTTTTGAAGTTGGATATAATTTAATAAATATAGCTCCTCTCTTAACCAATTACGAGATCTTTTTTTACTTTCAGGAATATCAAAGATGACCAGCCTGTATTTTCCGTCCCATTTTTTGTTTAGCACATTCTGTTTGGCTAAAATGCTGCTAATTAACCTCTTTCCTGTTTTTGTTAAGCTGATTTTGTTTTTTTCTTTTTCAACTATTCCTTGATTTATTAGCCGCCTAAGGCTTCCTTTCAAGGTATTTTTGTTTGGTTGCCATTGAGGGTCTAGTCCCAACAGCCTGCGTGATGGTCTGGTAAAGCTGTACTTTGGGTTAAAAAAAGACTCGAGTGTTATTTCACCTAACTCAGTTAGAGCCAAACAGATATAGCTAGATGATTTTAAGGATTTCCGCAATATACTTTTAGTTAAACAGGTTGTAAACCTTTTACTTGGCATAGTCTAATGTTAGCATGTCTGGAGCAGGTACGCAAGTCTACGATCGCAGGAATGCGTATCTTATTAATCTTATTAATTCGTACCTTATTATTAATGTGCATCTTATTTGCGATAACAATTTTTTCTTTTATGTATTCAGCTTCATTGTCTGTCTAGCTATTACTGCTCCCAGAACTTTTTTGGCTCCGTTTTCTTTGAGAACTCTGGCGCATTCGAAAATAGTGGCGCCGGTAGTGGCAATGTCGTCAATAAGCAAGATAGTTTTATTGAGAAGTTTAACTTCCGATGGGGGATTGAGCTCCTTTTTTATAGTAAAAATGTTTCTAACGTTTTCCATTCTCTCTTGGTAGTTTTTTATTTTCATCTGCGGGGTGTTGTGTTTCTTTCGCTCGAGAATGTCTAGTATCTCTACCTTTATAGGCGGCGTTAATTCTTCGGAGATTTTTTCGGCAAGAAGCTGGCTTTGGTTAAACCCGCGCCAGCGCAGGCGCCTGGGATGAAGCGGCACAGGGACAATAAAGTCCGGTACTGGAAAATTATTTTTAATGATTGACTTAACGAGAATTTTTGCGAGCGGCTCTGACAAGTCAGAAACGAAGCTGTATTTAAAGTTATGAACCAGTTTTTTAACCGTCTCATTTTCGTAGGAAGCAGCCACTGCCAGAGCGTTCAAACTTTCTCTGCTTAACTTCCTGCAGGCTGGGCAGGCAAAGCCGCCCGGGGTGATATTATTCTCGCAAAAGGGGCAAATCTGGACGTTTAAAATTTCAATCTGCTTAAGGCACTCCTCGCAAAACCAAAAACCCTCTTGCTGGCAAGAGAGACAGTTTATAGGGAAGAGAGTGTCGAGGACGAAGTTTTTAGACTTTTTAACTAAGGCTAGATTTATTACCTTTAGCATGCTACTTAGTTAAAAATCCAATACCCAATACCCAATAAAGCTCCAAATCCTAATGCCCAAGTTTAGACATTAGATATTTTAACATTAGGCGTTTTATTGAATATTGAATATTTTTAGAGATAGTTAATCCGAATATTTTTGGCGTCAGCGGTTATAATAAACCTCTTTATTTTATTGTCTTTCTCTAAAATAACCCGCGCTAGCTTGTCTTCGACGTAACGCTGAATATTTTTTCTGATTAGCCTGGCTCCTTGCGATAGGCTGGAACTGCGCCGAGCGATAAAATCAATTGCCTTCCCGTCAAAACTTATTTTAATTTTATTTTCCGCCAACCTTTTTTTTAGTCTCTCCAACTCAAGTTTTGCTATCTCTCCTAAGTTTTCCCGGTTAAGCGGGTTAAAAACGATAACATTGTCCAAACGATTGAGGAGTTCGGGCCGAAATTCATTTTTAATTGCTTCAAGCGCTTTGGTTTTGGCTTGATCGAAGTTTGTTTGATTGTCTGACGAGTTTGAAAAGCCAAGCGTCTTTTCGGAAACAAAGTCGCCGGAGCCGCAATTGGAAGTGAGAATAATGATTGTGTTTTGGAAGTTCACTGATTTTCCGGCAGCGTCGGTCAGGGTGCCGTCTTCCATGATTTGCAATAAAATATTTAGAAAATCCGGGTGAGCCTTTTCAACTTCGTCGAAGAGAATAACGCTGTGAGGATTGTGTCTTATTTTTTCCGTCAGTGTTCCTCCCTCGCCGTAGCCTACATAACCGGCTGGAGCTCCAACTAAGCGGGAGACGTTATGCTTTTCCATAAATTCGCTCATATCAATTCTAATGAGAGCGTCTTGGGTTGGGAAAATCTCTTCGGCTAAAACTTTAGCCGTGTAAGTTTTTCCGACTCCCGTGGGGCCCAGAAATAGAAAGCTGCCCAGAGGCCGATTTCTGTCGGCTAGTCCGCTATAGGAGCGCAGGAGAACGGAAGCTAGATTCTCGATAGCTTTTTTTTGGCCGATTATTTTTCTTGAAAGCAAGGGAATTAACTTTTTAATTTTTTGGCCGCCGCTGATTTGGAGCTGGGAAACGGGAATGCCAGTTTGGAGAGATAGAACCTGAACAATGTCTTTTTCCGTTATGCTGGGCCGAGGGTGGGTATTAAAAAAACTGACTTCCAACTCCTTTATTTTTTTAAGTTCTGCCTCGATTTGCTTTTCTAATTCTTTGAGCTTTACCGCTTTCTCGTAATTTTCCTTAACGACCATATCTTTCTTTTGGGCAACTGTTATATCTTTTTTTTCTTCCAACCTAATCTTATCAAGAACTGTTTTTCGCAGTTGATCTTGCTTTGATTTTTTCCAGGCGGAGGCTTCGTCGATAAGGTCGATAGCCTTGTCCGGCAGATAACGGTGTGGAAGATAACGAACGCTTAACTCGACGGCTGTCTTAACGGCCGCGCTGGTTATCTTAAGTCCGTGGAATTGTTCGTAACTCTGCTTGGTATTGGTTAGCATCTTGTAGCATTCATCGGGAGTCGGCTCTTTAATTAAAACCGGCTGGAAGCGGCGCTCCAAAGCCCGATCATTTTCAAGATGTTTTTTATATTCGTCTAAAGTGGTAGCTCCGATAAGCCGGATTTCTCCCCGCGTGAGAGCTGGCTTTAAAATGTTGGCTGCGTCCATACTTCCGGCGGCGCTGCCGGTTCCGACTAGAGTGTGAATTTCGTCAATAAATAAGATTACATTTGGATCGTCGCTACACTCCTTAATCACGCTTTTGATACGAGCTTCAAACTCTCCTCTGTAAGAGGTTCCGGCTACCATAAGACCTAAATCAAGATTGTAGATTTTTTTCCCGATGAGACTGGGCGGGACTTGGCAGGAGTTGATTTTTCTGGCTAATTCTTCCACTATGGCGGTTTTACCGATGCCCGGTTCGCCGATTAGGAGGGGATTGTTCTTGTTTCTCCGGTTTAATATGTTGATTATGCGATGAATCTCTTTTTCTCTTCCAACTATTCCTCTCTCCCTACTGGAATAGCTGTCGTTTAGATTTTGGCTGAAGTTGTTCAAACTGATTTTCTCTTTTTTTTCCAGCTTTGGTAAATCTAAAAGATTTTCTGACAAGTTAAACACCCGTAGGATGCTCGATAAGTCTTGAGAACTTCCCAGTAGCATTTTTAGTTTTTCCACAATCTGGTTCTTGTCGCTGCGGGTGACTGACAGGATAAATTTTGTTTCTGGATTTTCATGGGTCAGGCAGGCAAAGACAATATGTTCGGTTCCCACATAAGGATAACTGAACTCCCCGGCTGTCTTAAAAGCGCTGGTAATTATTCTGTCCAGTTTCAAGCAGAATTTGATTTTAGGCGACTTCAATATTTTTTTAAGCGAGACTGGGTTTAGATTAAGATTTTCCAAAGCCGATTTTCCAATGGATCCTTTTTGTTGGGAGACAGCCAAAAGCAGGCAGGAGATTGAAACCCCGGGAATTTTATTGTCCCGAGCGATAGCTTCCGCTTTTTCTATTGACTGCCGGGCGTGGTTTGAAAGTCTGTAATTAATTGAGGATGATAAATGATATTTCTGCATAACGTTGGTTTTCTCTTAACTAAGGTTCCTTGAGTTATTTTAGCAAAGACAGCCGTTGTGTCAAAGTTGGATTACGCGACGCGCGGCGTGCGATATAATATTAACTTAAATGTTGCTTTCCATGGTCCGCGAGGCGTCTCCTTTAGCGTTTCATTGTGGATAACTTAACTCTTTCCTTGCGCTGTTTTCTTGGGTATGTTAAAATTAAACTAAACACAGCATTAAATTTACGCGTGAATACAAAAATAAAAATGACTTACATATGCGCGCAATTAAGAAAGATGATGTTTCCCGGCAGGTTAATTCAAGCTCCCTGTTTTAATTTGATTGGCGGGCTTTTTTATTTGGATTAAAATTTATTAATGTTCAGTATTTTTAAAAGAAAAAATAGGTGCTTGGGCGTGGATATCGGGACAATGGGAGTAAAAGTAGTTGAGTTAAAAAAAGAAAATAATTTGCCGGTTCTGGTAAATTACGCCATTTCTGGCGATAGTGGTTCCCTCTTGCAGTCCGACGGGCTTGAAGTGCTGGATGGGCAGGTGGAAGGGGTGATTAGCGGCACTCTTAAGTCCGGAAAATTCAGTACCAAGAGATCAGTTATAGGAATACCAAGCTTTCTTTCTCTGATTTCATTTATAGAGCTGCCGGAAATGCCTGACTCCGAAATTGAGCAAGCTGTAAAATTTGAAGCGGCAAAATACATTCCGACTCCACTGGACGAAGTGAGTCTGGGCTGGGAAGTGGTTGGCAGTTTTCAGAATAAGTCTTTAGAAGGAGGGCAGCCTGTGAATCGCGGCAGAAAACTTCAAATTATGATAGTAAGCGTGCCGAAAATTACCGTGGAGAGATACGGAAAAATAGCCAAGGAAACAGGACTAGAATCGGTGGCGATGGAAGTGAGCAACTTTGCCGCTGTGCGTTGCTTAATCGGAAATGACAAAGGAACTTTTATGATTGTGGACATAGGGGCTAAGTCGACTGACTTAACGGTGGTCAGCGACGGAGTTTTAAGAGTTACAAGAAGCATAGATGTCGGGGGGAGCGAAATTTCTCGGTCGTTAGCCAGCGGTTTGGGGATTGATCTCCAAAGAGCCGATAAGTTGAAAAAATCATCCAGAATAAATCTTTTAAATTCGCGAGATGAAATTTCTCGTCTCATCGCTCCATCGATTGGATTGATTACCGTTGAGATAAAGCGGTTAATAGAAATTTATCACAAGAAAAATCCGCTTAAGAAAGTTGAGGCATTGGTGTTTGCGGGCGGATCGTCAAGAATGAGCACTCTAATTGATTTGTTTTCCAAAGAGCTTTCGATAGAATGCCGGTTGGGCAACCCTCTGGCTCGGATTGCCTATGACGAGAAATACAAAGATGTTTTGACAGATACGGCTTCAGAGTTAGCGGTGGGAATTGGACTAGCTATGCGCGGGCTCGAAGATAAATAAAGGCGCTTAACATAAAAAAATAAGCCTATCCCTGCCGGTTTTTAAGGATAAAATTGGCGAGGGATGCGTATAAAAAAATGGTGACTAAAATTAATTTGTCGTCCGGGGAGGTAGAAAAAAAGAAAACGTTTTCCGGCAAAACAGCCTTGATTTTATCAGGAGTTTTGCTTATTTTGGTCGGGACGGTTTACGGAGCTTTGGTTTTGGCGAAAAATAAATATAATTCGGATGGAAAGCAAATTATGGACGAACTCTCCGCGGAAAAAGCCAAGATGGGCAGTCCGGAGTATGCAGGGGTTGTTGACTTTCAGGAAAGACTGTCGTTGCTTGATCAGATAATAGACGATCATATTTACTGGGAGATTTTTTTGAAGAAATTGTCCATGTATGTAGTATCCGGAGCTTACCTGAAAAACGTTTCGGGCGGCGGAGAGGGGGGTGAAATTAAAGTGAGCGGCGCGGCGGTTGATTTTGAAACTGTGGCTAAAGAACTGATGCTGCTTAAAACTTTCCCGAACGCCAGCGCGGTTAAGGTTGAAAGCGTCGGTGAGGGTAGTGACAGCGGCGAAGAAGAAGGTGAAGCAGGAAGTGAAGGAGAAGGAGGTCGGAAGGAAGTTGGCTTCGAGGTGAAATTAAAGGTTTCTAAAGATGCTTTTCGGAAGCAGGAGACAGATTAGTTTCTTGAGTCGCGGAATTCGTTAAAATTTGTTTCCTTTGCCAAATATTCGTTTAGTTAGCGTCTTAACTCTTTAAATCCCTTAAATTGCAAAATCCGCTCCTTCGTTATTTTTAGCGTAAGTATTAGTTTAATTCGTGTCTACAAAAACACTAATTAAACGAATATTAAACGAAGAAAACGAAGCTTTAGGAGTTTTGTAATTTAAAGTAAATCAAAAAAATGGTTAGGTTGAAAATATTAATTCTTCCTTTATCGGCAATAGTAGTAATTTATTTGTCCGTCTTTGTTGTTAAGCCGGCTTTTAGCGAGATGATAAAAGCTAGGGAGTCTCTAAAAGAAGGTAAAAGCCAGCTGGAGGAGTTAAGGGATCAAAATAGGAAACTTTCCAAAATAAAGTCCGATTGGGAATCTATGGAAGACAAGAATTTAGTTTTAGCGTCTCTTCCGAAAGAAGAAGATGTTGAGCATTTTGTTTCGGAGCTTTACCAAAAAGTGAATAGGAGCGGCGTCTTGTTGGAAAGCGTAGAGTTGGGCGAGAACAAAAGTGCTTCTAGCGATGGCGGCTCATTATCTTATGTATGCGGCTCGAACGAGGGTATTGCTGAAACAGAATCAAGTTCGTCTCCGGCAGTTGCGACTGATTCTCAGCCAACTGCGGTTGGACCGGCCGATGGTTCTTCTGATGTGGCGCTGCCTGATGCTGGCGAAACGCCGATGGTTGGTGACGGCGAAGCACTGCCGGCAGCCACTTCTCTTTCCTGCGTTAAAGCCAAAAATATTACAGTGTCAATAAATGGCAGTTGGGAGCAGGTCATAAACTTTTTCGAGTTCCTGGAGGATATGAATCGGGTTTCAAACATCAAGAATGTTTCAATTTCTTCTTCCGGTGATACAAGCGGTCAAAGCTTGGAAGGAGAAAGCGCGGAGGGCGAGACGCCTGTGAGTTCTGAAACTATGCTTAGCGTCGATGTTTCCATTGATATTTATTATAAAGGTGAAAATAAGACTGGCATTTCAAGCTTGGCTGCTAGTTTAGCCCAAAAGGGTGGTCTAAGCAAGGAAATTATAAAGAAATTAAAAGACGAAATTGTTTTTACTCCTTATACAGCTCCGAATGTTTCCGAATCAGGCGAGAGAAATCCATTTAAGCCGTAACGTGTCGTGTGATTAGTTAATTATTATTCGAGACTTGTCTAGAATTAAGAGCAGATGACAAAAACAGAAGAAAATACCAAAAAAAACAATAAATCGGAAGAAAAAATTGATTGGCAGAATTTAAAAATACCGCCGGAGGTTGTCAGTCTTATTCCCCTCGAAGCGGCCAAGAAATATAAGTTTATTCCCTTTGAGATGGACGGCAATACTCTTAGAGTAGGAGTGGTGAATATGGATAATATTGAGGTTCAGAACGCTCTTCAGTTTCTAGCCGAAAAAAATCAGTTAAGCATTGAAATTATTGAGATAGCGGAAAAGGATTTTAAGTCGGCTTTGACGAGCTACACCAGTCCGGTTGCCACTCTTCGACAGGCTATAAAAACTTTTAGCGAGTCGGAAAAGGAAGAGGAAGTGCTTGCGAAAGAGGCTAAGAAAAAAAAAGAAGAAGAGAAAGAGTTGCTGAGAGAAGCTCCGGTAGCCAAAGTTGTCGAAGTAATTTTAAGAAACGCTATCGAGGGATCGGCCAGCGATGTTCACATTGAGCCTTTGGAAGACAGTGTTAGAGTGAGATACCGACTGGATGGCATACTGCATAATTCTCTGGTTCTTCCCAAGAAAATTGGTCCGGCGGTTGTTTCCCGCATAAAGATTTTGTCTAATCTGAAAATTGACGAGAAGAGGAAGCCTCAAGACGGCCGATTTAGAATCAATGAAAAGGGTAAGCCGATAGATCTTCGAGTCTCTACTCTCCCGGTTTCTATGGGAGAAAAAGTGGTGATGAGGATTCTGGACAAGGAGAAGGGGATAATGGAACTTAAAGACTTGGGGGTAAGCGGAAGAAATTATAATGTAATAGAAGAAAGCATTCGCGAGCCATACGGGATGATACTTATTACGGGACCTACTGGGGCTGGAAAATCAACCACACTTTATTCAATTCTTAAAATTTTAAATAAAGAAGGAGCCAATATAGTGACTCTCGAGGACCCGGTTGAGTATGTTATAGAAGGTGTGAATCAGAGCCAAGTCAAGCCGGAGATTGGCTTTACCTTCGCTTCTGGATTGCGCTCGATTTTAAGGCAGGATCCGGATATAATAATGGTAGGCGAGATTCGAGACGCGGAAACGGCCGAGTTGGCGGTGCACGCGGCGCTGACGGGGCACATAGTTCTTTCAACTCTTCACACCAATGACGCCGTGGGAGCCATCCCGCGTCTTATTGATATGAAAATAGAGCCGTTTCTAGTAGCTTCATCACTTAGGGTAGTGGTGGCTCAAAGGCTGGTTAGGAAAATCTGTTCCCATTGCAAGGAAGAAGTGAAGATCAGCGATTCCGCCAGAGCGTCCATTGAAAAGGTTTTATCTCAAATCCCAGAAGCGCAAAAGAAGGATCTGAATCTTCCTAAAGAAATAAAAATATATAAAGGGAAAGGGTGTTCAAAATGCGGAGGGAGCGGAAGTAAGGGCAGAATAGGAGTTTTTGAAGTGATTTATATGACCGAGGAAATAAATAACCTTTTAAGCGACAAGGTTGAAGAGAGTGACTTGTGGGAAGCGGCTAGGCGTCAGGGGATGGTAACTATGAAGCAGGATGGAATATTAAAAGTGCTGGCTGGCATAACAACTCTGGAGGAGGTGGAGCGGGTGACCGAAGAGGGATTTCTGGAAATAGATTAGCTGTTGCAATCGGTAATCCGTTTTATAGGCGTGAATTAAACTAATATTTGTGCTAAAATGATAAAGGAACGGGTTTTATGATTCTAGGTAATTTGCGGTTTGGGTTGTTTGGAAAACTAGACTGTGAGTAACAAGGGAGGGAAGGCGATAATTTTTTAGTAATATGTTTTTAATGGTATTATGAACTCTAAGAAAAAAATATTAATAGTGGAGGACGATAATTTTGTGGCCGAAGTTTATGCCACGAAACTGACAGAGATGGGCTACGAAGTTGCGATAGCCCAAAACGGCGAGGAAGGAATGACTAAAGTAAAAGAGAATAAGCCGGACCTTATTTTGCTGGACATTTTAATGCCTGTTAAAGACGGCATAGAGATGTTGGGGGAATTGAGAGAGGATAAAGATGTAAAAGATATTCCTGTTGTTTTACTTACTAATGTGGGAGAGAGGGAAAGCATTCAAAAAGCCCGGAAGCTGGGGACGAACGATTATCTCATAAAATCTCATTTCACTCCAGCCGAGGTTATTGAGAAGATAGAGGCTATGCTTTCTTCTAATGAAAAGAAAAGAAAGTAAATTGTAAGAGAGCAGGCTTAAGACAATAGGGCTCTGGTTGCGGGTTGTAGGTTATTAGAATATAAAAACTTACGATCCATTCGCAATTCGTTGATTAGCATTTATTAGCAAATTAGCATCATCATTTATGAATCGAACTCAAATTGAAGCCAAAGTTAATTCATATCTTCAGTTGGTGGCTAAACAGGGAGCCTCTGACCTTCATTTATCCGCGGAGCAACTCCCAATTTTGCGCATAGACGGGAGGCTTTATCCAATTACCGAGGAAAAGAAGCTTTCCGAGCAGGATATGGAAGAAATGGCTAAAGTTATTTTAAACGAGGAGCAGTACCGTCGTCTGCAAAAAGAAAAACAGATTGATTTTTCAATAGACCTAAAAGGCAAAGCTCGCTTCAGGGTTAATATATATTTTCAAAGAGGGCGCATCAGCGCCGCCTTCAGAATGATTCCGTCTAATGTAAGAACGCTGGAGGAGCTTAATCTTCCGCCGACTCTCTACGAGCTTACCAAACCCTCTCAAGGGTTTGTGCTGGTTACCGGTCCATGCGGTCACGGGAAATCAACGACCCTGGCCGCGCTTATAGATTATATCAATCATTCCCGACAGGATCACATAATCACTATTGAAGATCCAATTGAGTATCTTTTTAAGCCGGATATGTGTATAATTGACCAGAGAGAGATTTTTCAAGACGCGACTGATTTCCCAACGGCTCTGCGGGCGGTTTTCCGAGAGGACGCGGATGTGGTTATGGTTGGGGAAATGAGAGATTTGGAAACAATCGGCACGGCTATTACGGCGGCTGAAACGGGACACTTGATTTTTGCCACTCTGCATACTAACGATGCGGCCCAAACCATCGATCGGATGGTAGATGTTTTCCCGGCTCACCAGCAAAACCAGATTAGGATGCAGTTGGCACAGTCGCTTCTTGGGATTATCTCCCAAAGGCTGGTCAATAGAGTAAGCGGCGGAAGGGTTCCGGCGGTGGAAATTTTGTTCAACAACAACGCTGTGTCCAACCTTATTCGCGAAGGCAAGACTCATCAGATTAATCTAGTAATTGAGACTTCAAAGGAGCAAGGTATGGTTTCTATTAATCGTTCTTTGGCTGATTTAGTGAAGCAAGGCATAATATCTTTTGAAGAGGCGCAAGTTTACTCGCCCAATCTGCAGGAGCTGAAAACGCTGTTGAGGTAATCTTTACGAATTACGAATCTAGTACGAATATACGAATAGCGTGAAAACAAAGAAAGAGCTAATTTATGCGGATGAGTGCTACAAAATAATAGGAATAATCTTCGGGGTTTTCAATGAAGTGGGATATGGGTACAAAGAGAGCTTTTATCAGAAAGCAATCGCAAAAGCTTTTAAAGAAAACGGCATAGATTTTAAGGAGCAGTTGCGAGCTAATGTAAAATTTAGAAACGAAGATTTAGGTTTGCTGGTGTTAGATTTTTTGGTTTTTGATAAAATCGTAGTCGAGCTGAAGCAGAAAAACTATTTTTCCCAGAGGGATATCAATCAGCTGCACTCGTACTTAAAAGCAACGAATCTAAAATTAGGATTACTGGTGTATTTTACAAAAAACGGAGTGAGGTATAAAAGAATCGTGAATTTAAAGAAAAAAGGTTAATTCGTATATTCGTAAGAGATTCGTAATTCGTAAAGAATACACATGAAGTTTAAATACAAAGCTAGAAATCAATCCGGGAAACTGCAGGAAGGCATAGTTGAGGCGACTACTCTAGCCAACGCTTCGGCGGTGCTGCAGAGGCACAATTTAATAGTGGTGTCGATTGAGCCGGTTGAAGAGTCCGGCTTGCTAATGTCTATTTCCAGAGTGTGGGAGGGAGTCGGGGCTAAGGAATTTGTTGTTTTTTCAAGACAGTTGGCGGTAATGATTGAAGCCAAGGTGCCTATTATGACGGCCATCAAGGGAATTATAAACCAAGCCGAGAATCCATATTTTGCCAAAGTTCTTTCCTCGGTGCTGGCTGATATCGACGAAGGAAAATCTCTTTCCGAAAGCCTTGGAAAGCATAAAGATGTTTTTTCCGATCTTTATATTAATATGATCCAATCCGGGGAAGTTTCTGGGAATCTCCAAAAGTCGCTGAATGATTTGGCTGACAATGTGGAGAAGAATTATGCCCTAACCCAAAAAGTCAAAGGAGTTTTATACTATCCGGCTTTTATTATGACAGCCTTCTTTCTGGTGGGTTTTCTAATGATGACCTTTGTTGTTCCCAAGCTTACGGAGATGCTGGAAGATACTAACGCCAAGCTTCCCATTACGACCAAAATTCTTATGGCTACGGGCAGTTTTATGCAAAGTTATTGGTGGGCTGTGCTGTTGGCGATTATTCTTGCGGTTGCCGGACTGATTTATTATGTTCGGACAGACGATGGGAAGAAGGAGTTTGATGTTATTAAATTGAAACTGCCGATCGTAAGTAAAGTTTTCCGCTACATTTATCTGGCCCGTTTTGCCGAAAACTTCAGCACTTTGGTCCGGAGCGGCATTCCCATTGTTAACGCTCTTCATATCTCCGGGCGGGTTGTCGGCAACTCGGTTTTTGAGCAGGCCATAAACGAGGCGGCGGAGAAAGTTAAAACCGGCGGAACTATCGGCGAAGTGCTGGCAAGGAAAAAAGAATTTCCACCTATTATGACCCAAATGATTAAAGTCGGCGAAGAAACTGGGAAGCTGGACACGACTCTGACAAGTATGGCTAAGTTTTACGAAAGAGAAGCCGATCAGATAATTTCAAATTTATCCTCCATCATCGAACCAATCCTGATTGTTTTATTGGGAGTTGGAGTGGGAACTCTGGTTTTCTCCATCATCATTCCCATCTACAACATAGCGCAGGGAATGTGATGATTTCTTTACGAATTACGAATCTGTACGAATATACGAATAGCGTGAAAACAAAGAAAGATTTAATTTATGCGGAAGAGTGCTACAAAATAATAGGAATAATCTTCGGGGTTTTCAATGAAGTGGGATATGGGTACAAAGAGAGCTTTTATCAGAAAGCAATCGCAAAAGCTTTTAAAGAAAACGGCATAGATTTTAAGGAGCAGTTGCGAGCTAATGTAAAATTTAGAAACGAAGATTTAGGTTTGCTGGTGTTAGATTTTTTGGTTTTTGATAAAATCGTAGTCGAGCTGAAGCAGAAAAACTATTTTTCCCAGAGGGATATAAGTCAGTTATACTCTTATCTTAAAGCGACCGATTTAAAGTTAGGACTACTGGTATATTTTACAAAGAGTGGTGTGAGATACAAGCGGATTGTAAATTTAAGATGAAATTCGTATATTCGTAAGAGATTCGTAATTCGTAAAGAATTAACCTAGAATGGAGGTGCAAAAATGAAAATCAAAAACACAAAAGGTTTCACGCT
>CAZIWW010000021.1:0-9446 GCA_964543275.1 uncultured Bdellovibrionales bacterium
AAAAATTTGACAAGCCCTGAAATGTGGACCGATGGGGATTCGAACCCCAGACCTCCTGCGTGCAAAGCAGGCGCTCTACCAACTGAGCTATCGGCCCGAAAATGAGCTGGTAAATAAAATAGATGCTATAATGCTATTTAAACTATAAACTCAAGCGCCATGTATAAGCAAAGCTACCAAAAGTCCAACGATATTACAAGTTTTCCCAAAAAAAAGGGAGCAGGGAAGATTCCGTTGTCTTCTCTGATCCCTTTAGTCATTACTCCTGTTGTCGTCTTCTAAGGAGACATATGCCCTCGTCTAGTGGTAATTTTTTATGCTCATTTATAAGCCTCTGCAGTTCGATCAATGTTGGCAGCTCTTCCTCCTCAATTAAGGTAGCACCGCAAGACTGACAACGCTCCCACTTAAGTTCTAGATTGTTCTTACAACAACTTGGGCAAGAATAAAGAAGTTTTTTATCTTCTCTATTCCTTATCTGAACTCTAAATCTGCAAGTGCACGAGCAAGAGTACTCTCGCCAAACATCCATATTTTCTGGGATAACACACATACATTTAGCCATAGTCAGCCTCCTTATTTTTTTAAGTACAGAATGGATTTAATTGTAAACCAAAAAAAGCAAGCTTCAAAATTCAAATCGCTTTTTGTTCATTTTACCAGTTAAATAAATTTTCCGCAATCTCTCACAAACAATGAGTGGCTTATTTATCGCCTCCTGCGAGAACTTAACTAGCCACCATTATAAAATAGTCGCCGCAAAGCGACACAAAAGTTTCGAATTTCACCTGTCCGAAGTGCAACATCGTTGCGGGCAGGCAATTTAAGTTTTGAGTTTTTATTGTGGGCATGCCTGGACTCGAACCAGGGACCTCTTCATTATCAGTGAAGTGCTCTAACCAGCTGAGCTACATGCCCAATGAAATAATGTCGCGAAGCGGCACCAAAGTTTTGAGCTTTGAGTTTTGAGTTTTGAGTTTCCATTATGGGTCGTGAGGGAATCGAACCCCCGACCATCAGCTTAAAAGGCTGCTGCTCTACCGGCTGAGCTAACGACCCGAAATGTTTTATATTCAAACATTCATTGACAACGTAAAATACTACTCCATTAGGAAGGCTTAGTCAATAAGTTCAGTATAAAATCCAAAATTCAAAATTACAAATCCAAAACAAATTTAAATGACTGAAATTCGAAATTCTAAACCGTTTTGAGATTAGAATTTTGATATTTGAATTTATTCTGGACTTAGTGCTTTGGATTTTGGATTTACATTTATTATCCCAGTCTCTTTCTCACCACCGCCAAATACACAAGCGGGCCAAGCGCCCAAAGAAATCTGCTCAAATCACCCTCGAAGAACTTCTTAGCGGATGGAGTTATAAAATCTGCCAACTCTTTGCTAGGAAGCCAGCTTAATACAACCGACAATACTAAACCTACTACTAAAATACCGCCTATAAATAATTTTACCAAGAGAACGGTCCCATAGCCAGAAATACTTCCTCGAATGACCTTTTGAAACAAAACCACAAAAGCTACAGCCAGCGCGATAAAGAATAAAACTTTATTCTGGGCGTCTTTTAAGAAATCAAAAGCAGCCAGAGTTACTATTGTAAACGAAGTATAAATCCCCAAAAAAGAAGTAAGTAGTCTATGACGCCCTAAAACAAAAGAAATTGCAAAACTTACCAGCAGAAACAAAACTAAAAAACTGACATCGCCAGCCGCATTCCCTTTAAGACCTAAATTACTTACTAAATTATTGATATTCATAGTATTTATTTCTGTTTTAAAATTTACAGAACTAATTGGAATTTGATATCCTTTTCCCCGTCAAGCACCGGTTAAAACCACAGAAGCCAGTACGTTGGCTGTCAATGTCAACATAGCAACCAGCAGCAACTCTATTTTCCGTTTGTTTTTTGCCGCACAATACTAAATCACATAAACTACTTTAATTTTATAACAATATACTCGCTGCAGCAATACACGTAAAAAAACGCTAAGAATCTTGCGACAGAAACAGCGTGCGTCGCCAGATGCTATATTAGCGGCACAGATTCCAATATAAACATACTTGCATAAATTTAAGTTGTGCTAATTCTAACATATGTTGATTTCAGCACAGAAAACAACGCAATAAACAGCATAAATTAAATTGGCTTCAGCGCAAAAACAATGCAAATTAAAATAAAACACTCTCGATAGCTTCAGCTACAAGCCGCAAACTACAAGTTGTTTTATTCACATCCCCTTAATTTCTCAAATATCTCTTTCTCTTGCCTGCTAAGTCGAGTCGGCGTCTTAAGAGAAATTTTTACATAATGATCCCCGCGCCCATACCGGCTCATATGTTTTATTCCCTTTCCTCTTAGCCGAAATATCTCGCCCGATTGGGTGCCAGCTGGAATTTTCAATTTAACCTCGCCCTCCAGCGTTTCTACATTAATCTTATCGCCCAGCGCCGCTTGGGAAAAGGTTATTTTTTCTTCCGAATAAACGTCATCGCCTTTGCGAGTAAATTTTTCGCTGGGACGCACATGAACAGTTACGTAAAGATCTCCGCTTTCTCCCCCGCGATCTCCGCTTTCTCCCAAGCCGCTAAGGCGAATAGTTTGGGAATCGTGAATGCCAACCGGGACTTTGATTTTGATTTTCTCATATTTCCGCATTCTGCCGTCGCCGCCGCATTGGCTGCATTTCTTCTCCGGCACTTTGCCTTCTCCATGACAGTCCGGACAAGTGCTGACTTGAGAAAAAGTTCCTAAAATCGTTCGCCGACTGGTTGTTATTTCACCGGTCCCATGACAAGTAGGGCATTCAACCTTTTTATATCCCGGCTCTACTCCATCACCATTACAACGTGAACACTTAACTCTTTTATAAAGTTCAATTTCTTTCTCAACGCCTCTAGCCATCTCTTCAAAATCTATTTCCAGATCTATCTGAATATCTTCTCCGCGCCAACTTCGTTTTCTCCTCGCGGCGCCGCCAAACCCAGCTTGAGAAAAGATATCTCCAAAAATATCCTCAAAACCTGAAAAATTTCCTCCACCGCGCCCAAATTCAAAATTAAACCCATTAGCAAAAGACGAGAAATCCCTAAAACCATCAAATCCACGAAAGCCACCGCCGGCCTGGGCCTGTTCAAAAGTCTGTCCAAACTGATCGTATTGAGATCTCTTTTCCCTATCCGACAAAACTTGGTAAGCTTCATTGACTTCCTTAAATTTCTTCTCGTCGCCTCCTGATTTATCCGGGTGATACTTATGAGCCAGCTTTCTATAAGCTTTCTTTATATCATCGTCGGACGCGTCTTTTGAAACGCCGAGAATGTTGTAGTAATCTTTGGACATAATTCTGTTGAAATTAAAACAAAAATAAAACAATAAATTTCTATGAATTTCGCAAAGCGAATTTCAACCTAATTTCAAAATTCACAGAAATTAAGTGGAAATTAGATAGAAATTAATTGCTTCAATCCCGCGCTTAGACTTCATAAACTATACTCTACCGTCTTTACTCTCCTCGTCTCCGTCTTCAGCTCCACTACTCCGCAGTGAACAAATAGCCTAATGAGACCAATAACTACCATTTCTGAAAATACTCTTACCACGAAACCAATCACCTTAGCCGTTAAAAATATTCCCAAAGCAATTAAGATGGGAAGAAAAATTTTGCTGGACGATTCGGCCAAAAAGTCTCTCTGCTTAAATTTGACATATCTTACTAAAAAATCTTTTACTTTTTCGTCGCCTTTCACTTCAACGCCAAGCTGTTCGGAAATTTTTTGCTTGGACAATTCCAAACTCTCTTTTTCCAGCATACCAATCATTCCCTCGTCAACCGCGATATTTCCAGCTAAAGGAGCCGGTAATTGTTCCTTAAGACTAGGTATATCTCCGCCGAGATCAGACTTTGACTGGCTTTTGATTAAATACTCGTCCATAGTAATCCCGCTCTCTATGTCCGCTATTATCTCTTTTTTGTCCGGAAACATCTGACCCGCCCCCTTCAACGACCAGTCAACCAGTTTTTCCATCGATTTGGAACTTCCGCTTGAATCTAAAAACGATTTTCCTTCGTCAGACGAAAAGTAATAGGCGAAAGCAATTACAATGCATACCGCCGTTACAAAAAACTTCAATCCATAATTTACAGCACGGAAGAAACTAAGCCTTGGTCCGTAAATCAATTCTTCTTTTATCTTACTTTCAGCCGCGGCGAACATAAGAAAAGCCGCCAACAGCGCCAATACCGACAAGTTCAGCCCTAGGAAAAAAATATAGCCCGCCAGCGACAAAACAAAAGAACCGTAGATTAAGCGCTTGCCTTTAATCAAAGCGCAAGCTAGAGAAAAAAGAACCGACCAAATGAAAAACGCGGCGATCGGCAGAATCCAAACATACTCATCGACTTTCCCTAAAATAGAATTGCTAATCGTCCACCAGCTTACCCACGCCGCCGCCACATTCAAAACCAGAATGATATAAGCGAAGTTTTTATTTTTCATTTTAATAACAGCTCAAATCTCAAAGCGCAAGGTTCAAAACCGCAACTCAAAACTTAAAGCTTAGATGAAACCTAGTGTTATAATAATGTCGCGAAGCGACACCAAAATTTTGAGTTTTGAGCTCGTTCGACTTCCTCGCATATGTTCTAGAGTAAGCCCAATCCCACTCCAACAAGAAACTATTTTTCTTCCTTCTTATCATCATCTACAATCTCCCCCTCTTTCGCTTCGTTTTCTTTCTTTTCCTCTTTCCTCTCTCCGCCGTCGGGAGCCGACTTTTGCTGTTCGGCTTGGGCAGCCCGATATAACTCCTGACCGATTTTCTGCGCTTCCTGCGACAATTCTTGCGCAGCTTTCTTAATGGCTTCGATATCGTCGCCGTCCTTCACTTTCTTGAGAGCCTCGATTTTTTCTTCAACTGGCTTTTTTTTGTCGGCGGAAATTTTATCTCCGGCGTCGCGCAGAGCTTTTTCGGTGGTGTAAATTAAAGTGTCAGCCATATTTTTAGTCTCGACTGCCTCCTTCTTCTTCCTATCCTCTTCAGCGTGAGCTTCGGCTTCCTTAGCCATTCTTTCCACTTCCTCTTTGGAAAGTCCGGTTGAGGCTTCGATTCTAATGGACTGCGACTTCCCGGTAGCTTTATCCTTGGCCGATACATTTAAAATTCCGTTAGCGTCAATGTCGAAAGTTACTTCCACTTGGGGAACGCCCCGCGGAGCCGGAGGGATTCCGTCCAGAATAAATCTCCCCAAAGTTTTGTTGTCCGCCGCCATTTCCCGTTCGCCCTGCAGCACGTGAATCTCCACGCTGGGCTGATTGTCAGCCGCCGTTGAAAAAATCTGCGACTTGGAAGTGGGCACAGTGGTATTGCGGGGAATAAGCGGAGTTCTAACTCCGCCCAAAGTCTCAATCCCAAGGGTCAAAGGCGTTACATCCAAAAGCAAAACATCTTTAACCTCGCCGCCTAAAACCCCTCCCTGAATGGCAGCGCCGAGAGCCACCACTTCGTCCGGATTGACAGTCGCGTTAGGCTTCTTGTTAAAAAACTTTTCCACAGTTTGCATCACCAGCGGCATCCTGGTCATCCCGCCCACCATAATCACTTCGTTTATATCATTTGCCGAGAGTTTCGCATCTTCCAAAGATTTCTTGCACGGCTCCAATGTTTTCTCAACTAAATCTCCAACTAATTCCTCCAACTTAGCCCGCGTCAGTTTCATTACTAAATGCTTTGGGCCGCTGGCGTCAGAAGTGATAAAGGGCTGATTGATTTCTGTTTCCACAGACGAAGAAAGCTCGACCTTTGCTTTCTCTGCCGCTTCTTTAATTCTCTGAAGAGCCAAAGAATCCTTGGACAAATCAATCCCGTTTTCTTTTTTAAATTCATCAATAATCCAGTTAATGACTCGCTGGTCGAAATCGTCGCCGCCCAGATGAGTATCTCCGTTGGTGGCTCTCACTTCCACCGTATCGTCGCCAACTTCCAAAATGGAAATGTCAAAAGTCCCGCCGCCTAAATCGTAAACGGCGATTTTTTCGTTTACCCTCTTGTTAAATCCGTAAGCTAAAGCGGCCGCCGTCGGTTCGTTGATGATTCTTTTAACCGTCAAACCGGCAATCTCGCCAGCTTCTTTAGTGGCTTTTCTCTGTGAATCGTCAAAATAGGCCGGGACGGTAATCACCGCTTCGGTAATTTTTTCCCCCAGTTTTTCTTCGGCGTCGACCTTAAGCTTCTGAAGAATCATCGCCGAAATTTCCTGCGGGGTGTATTCCTTACCGCCCATCTTCACCTTCACTCCTCCGTTAGCCTTCACAATTTTATACGGCATCAGCTTCACATCGCGTTGTATTTCCTCATCTTCGTAACGGCGACCAATAAGACGTTTTATGGAAAACAAAGTATTTTCCGGATTAGTAACCGCTTGGCGCTTGGCTAAAAGTCCGACTAACCTCTCGTTGGATTTTGAAACTGCCACCATAGATGGAGTAGTTCTTGACCCTTCCTTATTTTCAACAATTCTTGGTTCCCCTCCTTCAACCACCGCCATAGCGGAGTTGGTTGTTCCGAGATCGATTCCTAGTATTTTGCTCATAGTAATAAATTTCATTAATAATTAGATAACATCAGTTATTGACCGTTAGTTAAATTACGAGTCTTTGGTCGTTTGAGAAAATATCTAAGGAGCTATAATCAAACAATCAAACTAACTGCTAATAACCTCTATCGCTAACGATCTAAAACTTCCCCATCTTCCTCCCAAGATTAAACTTGGGAGGAAATTGCGAAAGTCAGCCGCAAGTTTATTTCCCTTTCACCTTTACCGCGATCCTCTTAGGCTTGGCTTCTTCAGCTTTGGGCAAAGTAATCTTAAGCATTCCTTTTTCGTAATCGGCTACAGCCTTATCGCCCTTAACCGACATTGGAAGAACCACTGACCGTGAGAAACTTCCCTCTCTAATTTCCTTGCGGTAATAATCCTCTTTCTTGACTTCCTTCTTTTCATCGCGTCTGCCGCTCACCGTCAAAACATCATTTTCAATACTAATATTGATTTTGTCGGCGTCTATCTTCGGCACCGCCATTTCCACAATGACATTGTTTTTGTTCTGATAAATATCAGCCGCGGGCATAAAACCGGCGCTGGGCCACATCTCTTCCTCAAAAAACCTGTCAATATCCATAAACGGAGACCATTGTATTAAATCTCTCCTGCTCATTTATTTTCACCTCCTCTCTGTTTTTTATTAATTAGTCTTTGGCCTCATTAGTTATTGGCTGTTAGCAAGGTAATTAGTCTTCGGTCATTGGCTAGAAATGCCCGATGACTAATAACTAAAGACCAAACCAGCTGCTAATGACCTTTGTTGCTAATAACCATTATTCTACTTCAACCTTCGCGGCCCTTATAATCCTATCGTTAAACCGATATCCTCTTTGGACAACTTTTTTAATAACTTGTTTCTCTCCGTCTCCAGCCACCGCTTCGTGAATTTCGGGATTAAACTTATCTCCTGCCTTTACTATAATTTCCTCAACTCCATTCTTGCTCAAAACATCTAAAATCTGCTTTCGGATATGATCAACGCCAGTCATCCAGTCGGAATTCTCTTGGCCCCTCGGAACATGCTGAAGTGAAATCTCAAAATTATCCACCACCGGCAAAAACTCCGTAATTAAATCCTGATTGGCAAACTTCCTGAACTCCTCCTGCGCTTTCACCTGCGCTTTCTTATAATTCTCAAAATCCGCTTGGCAACGCTTCCAATTATCCAAATATTTTTCTCTTTTCTTATAATCCAAGTATTTCTCAATTATATTTTTAATAATTACAGTTGAGTCAAGTTTCAAGGCATCTTCTGGATTTACCCAAACAGGCTCGCCTTCAAATTCTTCATTAGCAGCAACTCTGTCATCTCCTCCATCGTAACGACATAAAAAAACTACAAGCACCGTATGTTTATCTTTTTTATCATTATTACGAAAAACATTTTCTTCGCATGAGATTTCTCTAACTACTTTAACATCTAAACCCATTTTCTCTTTTATTTCTCTCCTTACAGCATTCATTAAGGTTTCCCCAAATTTTGTATACCCTTCAGGTATTGTATATTTTCCACTCCATCTTTTATCTCTCGCCAGAAATATTTTCCCGTTGTTATTTACAACGAGCCCGCCAACGCCCACCCTGGGATATTTATCTTTATTACTATCATTCATAATTCTCAAATCGTAATTCTTAAATCATAAATCAAATCTATTAACAATAGCAGAACCAGCGATGAGCCTAGTAACTTTTTCATATAGTCAACCAGCGATTTATTTCTGGCGTATTCCATTCTCTTTGGTCCGATGATGGCCAAAATCCCCCGCTCGCCTCTTTTGGTTTTGTAAGGCGAAACGACCATTGAACAGTTTTTTATTTCTCTTATCGGGTTCTCTTTGCCAATAAATATTTTTGTTTCTCCGCTTAATTTCTCCAAAATTTCATCCATACTCTCATCTATACAATCTAAAACTTCAACCAGCCGACAGACCTCGTCCAACTTATGGAACTCCGGCTGATCCAGAAGTTCATGCATTCCGAAATCATAAAATTCGTTCTTGTCTATTACGCCGCTGATAGCCAGGTTGCCAGATAAAGCGCTTAGAAGCTTAACAACTGTTCTATTCAACCGCGTATTTTCGGCTTTTAATTTTAATAACTCTTTCTGTAATTTTTTCTGCTCTTCTAAGGTTAGTTCGCGATCTTCCATTATCGCGTCCACAAAATAGCGATAACCTTTGTCAGTGGGAATCCGCCCGGCGCTGACATGCGGCTGATATAAATATCCTTGTCTGTCCAACTCTACCATTTCATTGCGAATAGTGGCTGGACTTAAATTAAAACTATACTTGTTAACAATAACTCGTGACCCCGCCGGTATCGCTGTCTCGGTATATTCCTTAACCACCGCCGATAAAATTTTTTTCTGTCGTTCAGTCAACATATGCTATTTTAACTTTTCCACTAGCACTCGTCAAGCGAGAGTGCTAATTACATTTTATACTATATTAAAAGTTTGTCAAATATTTTGACTTTTGCAAGAAAAACACGAATAGTTTGTGCTTCGGTCCTTCTGTATGGCATATGTGAAGAAAATAAAGTAAATATTGATCATTGTTCATTGCTCATTGATCGCTGAAATTCACGGCACCGGGTCTTCCCCGCCCTCGCTCCACGGATGGCATCTCAAAACTCTTTTGAAGCCAAGCCAGCCGCCTTTCAGAGCGCCGTACTTATCAATAGCCTGATAGGTATATTCACTGCAAGTGGGATGAAATCGGCAAAACCGCTCGGAGTAAATAAACGACAGCCATCCTTGATCAAGCGACAAATATTTCTGATACCAGCGGATTGCTTTAAGGATAATTAATTTCATGGTAATATTATA
>CAZIWW010000021.1:9546-14498 GCA_964543275.1 uncultured Bdellovibrionales bacterium
CGTAATTCGTAGAGATCCACATGAAGCAAATCCAAACTCCACAACTCGCCTGGATAGATCTGACCAAGCCCGGCGCCGACGAAATCCAGACGCTTAAAAGAAAATTCAAACTTCACCAACTAGCGGTTGAGGAACTTTCCACGCCCTCTATCAGACCCAAGGCCAGTCAATACCGCGACTGTTTATATCTAGCTATTCACATTCCTCTTTTTGATAAGGAAAGCCGCCGCACTTATCCCAGCGAGCTAGACATCGTTATAGCCAACGGCAATTTGATCACCGCGCATAACCAGGATATTTACCAGCTTCGTGAATTTTTTACCAAACTCAAGAGAAGCAAAAAACTCCGGGAAAAATATATGAATCATTCTCCTGCTATGCTTCTTTATTATATCGCCGAGCTTCTGCTAGAATCCTGCTTTCCGAAAATAGACCATATAAATCAAAATTTAGACAAAATTGAAGAAGAAATATTTAAAGGACACGAGAAAGAAATGGTGCATGAGATATCTTATGTGAAAAGAGATATTCTTAATTTCCGCCGAACTCTCAAACCCCAGCGCTCTGTCCTCGAATCCTTAGTCAAAGAAAAGTACAGCTCTATTAATGACGAAATTCGAGTCTATTTTCAAGATCTGGTCGCTACCAACATTCGTGTTTGGAACGCTCTGGAAAACGCCAAGGAGACCATTGAATCTCTAGAAGAAACTAACGACGCTTTGCTTTCTAACAAGCTTAACACCACTATGCGGGTGTTGACCATTTTCTCCGGCATTATGCTTCCAATGACAGTTATCTCCAACATCTTGGCTATGAGCGCCGACATCCCGTTTGGAAAAAATCCTCACGGTTTTTGGATCTGGATCGGTATTATGACTTCGGTTTCCTTAGCTACCGTTGCTATCTTTAAGTTGAAGAGGTGGATATAGTGAAAACTCAAAATTCAAATGTCAAATGTCAAAACTTATGATTCTCGAAATCATTGCTTATCAACTGATACTATTCACCTCGGCTCTGATTGTAATTATCGGCATTATCACCTTTATAGCTTGGCTGGCTAGGCTTCTTAATAAGGAAAGTGATAAAGCTTCCGATATAAAAGCGGCGCGGATTTTAATTTACTCTGTAATTCTGGTAGCTTTTGGCTCGATATGGCTATATTTCTGCTGGGAGGGAAAAATTCCAACGGTTGTTCCGTTTTAACTTCTATCACATCACCTTTAAAAAAAGAAGAATTAAAGACAGGGCCGTAGCCCTGCTTTATTGTGCTGTTTTAGTAACACCGCGTTAATTCATCCTCATCCAGTGGTTTGGTCATCCTTCCCTCTCTAGCGAAACCCGATATTTCTTTATTACTGAGATACACGGGAGGGAATTTATTAACCATCCACACCTTATCTTTCCACCTAGCTTCAAAATCCTCACGCATAACTACTGCTAGTCCAGGTGGAGCTCCGGGTCGAAAAGATACAAAATTTAGTATTCTATACCGACCTGAAGGAAGCTCATCCATCGGAATTGGCACCCCCCAGCATTTTCCAATTCCAAGCAAGTAAGTCAGCGCAAGCGCGGACACTGCCCCTAGAGCTGCTATTAAACTGATAGGGAGCAAGTTCGATAAGGCGCCGGTCCAATCTAAAGCTATCATAGCAATGGAGAAAATTGCTAGAAAGCCAAAGAGCTTAATTTCAAGTCTAAGCATTCTCTTCTCCTCCTTTTCATTAAATGTATTGCAAGTTTAAACTTCTCAATACTTATAATATAACATGTCTCTAAAAAATTAACAATTGACCATACTCTTAAACACAATTATTATATAATCACTTGACTGATCTGCAAGCTCACCAACAAAATTAATGCTTACACTCTACAACACGCTAACCAAATCCAAACAGGAATTTAAATCTCTTCACAAAGGCAAGGTTTCAATGTATACCTGCGGGCCGACAGTTTATGATTTTATCCACATTGGCAATTTGCGCTCGTATATGACGGCAGATATTTTGCGCCGCTGGCTCGAATATCTTGGCTATGAGGTGCGGCATATCAAAAATATCACCGACGTCGGGCATCTGACCCAGGACGATATCGCCCAAGCCGACACTGGAGAAGACAAAATTCTCAAGAAAGCGCTTGCGGAAAAAAAGACGCCCAAAGAGATCGCCAAGTTTTACGAAGAGGCTTTTCATCGCGACGAGGACGAAATGAATATTCTGCGCGCTCATTATTTTCCCCGCGCCACGGCTCACATTTCGCAGATGATAAAAATTATTGAGACCTTAATTAAAAAAGGGCACGCTTATGAAAAAAACGGCAATGTTTTTTTTGACGTTACCAGCTTCCGCAACTACGGAAAACTTTCAGGGAATACTCTTGAAGAACTTAAAACCGGCGCTCGACTGGAAGAGCATCCGGACAAAAAGCATCCCTGGGATTTTGCCCTGTGGCTCAAGGCTGATCCCAAACACCTTTTGCAGTGGGACAGCCCCTGGTCGCGCGGCTACCCAGGCTGGCACATTGAATGCTCTGCTATGAGCACCGAATATCTAGGCGACACGATTGACATTCACACCGGCGGCGAAGACAACATCTTTCCACACCACGAAGCCGAAATCGCCCAATCCGAAGGATTCAGCGGAAAAAAATTCGTGAACTTTTGGGTTCACACCCGCCACCTGCTGGTCGACGGCAAAAAGATGTCTAAATCTAAAGGAAATTTTTACACTCTTAAAGATATTAAAAACAAAGGCTTTAATCCAATGCATTTGCGTTTGTTTTATCTTTCTTCACACTATCGCAAACCGGCCGATTTTACCTGGAAAGCTCTAGAGCAAGCCAAAGCCAATTACGAACGGATTGTGGAGTGGATACATAAACTAAAAGAAATCAACCATGGAAGTTTAGCTTCCATGATGGAAGCTAAACTTCCAAATTTTCTTTCAACCTTCGCAGAAACTCTGAACGACGACCTCAACACTCCACTCGTCTTATCTCATCTCTACCAACTTATCACCGACACCAATAAAAAAATTAGTGACAAAATGTTGACTGCTGAAGAAGCTGGAGAATTATTAAAGACTTTTGAAAAAATAAATAAAGTTTTCGGATTAATTATTCAGGAAGAAAAATCAGAAATCCCGGAAGAAATAAAAAAACTCGCCGAGAAGCGAGAGAAATATCGAAAGGATAAAAACTTTAAGAAAGCAGACGAAATTAGAAAGAAAATTGAGAAAATGGGGTATTATGTTGAAGATATGGAAGAAAGATACAAAATGAAGAAGTTATAATAAAAAACAAAAAACCCTAAAATTATTCAGAATTTCTCCCCAAATATTATTTTGGTGGTAGCTAAAATTACTTCCTATGCTATAATAACCAGACTATGCCAGACAAAAAACCTTCGAAAAAAGAGGAAGTTCAGGACCTCAAATTCAGCTTTGACGAAGCCAGGCTCCCGCCGCAGAACATTGAAGCGGAGATGTCGGTGCTGGGATCTTTAATGCTGGACAAAGACGCCATAATTAAAGTCGGCGATTTTATCAAGCCGGAAGATTTTTATAAAGACGCCAATCGGATAATTTATGAGGCAATGCTGGAGCTTTACGAAAGCCGCGAGCCCATTGATCTCTTGAGCCTTTCCAACCGGCTGGAGGAAAAAAAGCAGTTGGAAGAAATCGGCGGATCGAGCTATCTGACAAATTTAGTAAACACTGTTCCTACTGCTTCCAATATAATTTATTACGCTAAAATCGTTCAAAAGAAGTCGCTTCTGCGTAAACTAATCAGCGCTGCCGGAGAAATAATAGAATTAGGTTACAAAGAATCAGAAGACGTGGAAAAAGTTCTCGACGAAGCCGAGCAAAGACTCTTCCAGGTTTCCCAAAAATATGTCAAGCAGGATTTCATTCCTTTGAAATCCATCCTGGAATCAGCCTTCAACAGAATCGATGAACTACATAAGGGAGATAAAAGCATTCGCGGAGTTCCTACCGGATTTGCGGATCTCGATAATCTTCTAGCCGGCTTTCAGAAGTCCGATCTTATAATTTTGGCTTCTCGCCCCAGTGTTGGAAAAACTTCCTTAGCTCTTGATCTGGCGCGAAATATCTCTAAGAAAAAAATACCTGTCGGAATTTTTTCTTTGGAAATGTCCTCCGATCAACTGGTTGACAGAATGTTGGCCGCCGAAGCCCGAGTGGACGCCTGGAGAATAAGAACTGGAAGATTGCGAAGCGACGAAGACAACGACGACTTTGCTAAAATAGGAGAAGCTATGGGAGTTTTGAGCGAAGTGCCTATTTTTATTGACGATACCGCCAGCGCCAATGTAATGGAAATGAGAACTCTGGCTCGTCGCCTGCAAGCCGAGCATAATTTGGGACTTATTATCATCGACTACCTGCAACTTATGGAGGGAAGAACCAGCAATAACCGGGTCCAGGAAGTTTCCGAAATTTCCCGCGCTCTTAAAAGTATCGCCCGCGAACTTAACATCCCCGTGCTGGCCCTTTCCCAGTTGTCGCGCGCCGTGGAAAACCGCAGTCCTCAAATTCCTAGATTGCCGGACCTCCGCGAATCTGGATCAATTGAGCAGGATGCCGATGTGGTCTTATTCTTGTACCGCGAAGACCGGGAAAAGCCGGACACCCCAAATAAAAACGTGGTTCAGATTATTGTGGCTAAGCACCGCAACGGCCCGCTTGGTCAAGTTTCGTTGTACTTTAATGATAACATTACTAGCTTCTCGTCATTGGAGAAAAAACGAGAAGAAGCAAGCTTCTAAATATGATGCTAATCCGCGAATAAATGCGAATCTACCAATTGCGAATGATGCAAATGTATGTTAATGATAATAATCCGAAGAGAAGGTAGCTCGTATTCGCAATTCGCTGATTGGCATTTATTCGCAGATTAGCATCATATTTATGTTTCCTAAATCCTTCCAAAAACTC
>CAZIWW010000022.1:0-11901 GCA_964543275.1 uncultured Bdellovibrionales bacterium
ATGATTATCCTCGACAGAATCCGGCTTACAGGCTTCGGCTGGCGAGTTCTCTACGAATTACTAATTTTGTACGGATGCACGAATGAGATCTTTGCAATGCGATTTTGGACTAAAGTATAGCTCAATGACTAGACTATTATTCGTATATTCGTAGGTGGATTCGTAATTCGTAGAGAAATCCATGAAAAAATCAGAACTTTTTTTCGGCGCATTACTTGTCCCGGTGGATTTTATGATGCTGGTCTTGGCGGCCAGTCTAGCTTACTGGTTGAGATTTACCGCCGGCATAACAGAGATTAAGCCAGTGCTGTTCGATTTCCCTTTTAGCGAATATTTAAAAGTGGTACTCCTGGTACTGCCTTTTTTCATATTGGTATTTGCTTTTGAAGGTCTATACTCTTTGAAAACTACTCGCTCCTTCTTGAAGGAATTTTTTAAAATAATTTTGGCGGTCTCCGTTGGCTTAGCTATTTTGATAGTGGTTATTTTCTTGAACCCTGAATGGTTTTCTTCTCGGTTTATTATTCTGACTGCCTGGTTTTTAGCTATCATCTTAGTAACTCTAGCCCGCTACTCAATTAATTTTATTCAGAAATTACTTTTGATTTATAAAGGAATTGGCATGCACCGTCTGGTTCTTGTGGGAAGGAACGGTTTTAAAGAAATTTTGGTTAGAGAATTTGATCGTCATCCGGAATTTGGCTATAGAATAGTTGCGCGGGAGGATAAATTAGACATTGATTCGCTTCGCTTAATCAAAAAGAGTCGGGGGATTGACGAAATAGTTGTCTGCGATCCCAACTTTCCGTCAGCGGATTTGCGCAAATTAAACGAGTATTGCAATCGAAACCGTATTGGACTTAAATTTATTCCAACTCTGCTTCAAACTATTAGCACTAATTTTGACATTAATATTCTATTCGGCGAACCGGTAATTGAAATTAAAAATACGCCTTTGGATGGATGGGGAAAAATTACTAAAAGAGTTTTTGATATTGTTGGTTCAGTATTTGGCATAATTATTGCTTCTCCCATAATGCTGATTACGGCTGCAGCCATCAAGCTTGATTCTCGCGGGCCAATTATTTTTAGAAACGAACGGGTGGGGCACAAGGGCAACTTCGATCTGTATAAGTTTCGCTATATGAAAACTGAATTCTGCACCGGCCCTCAAAATCCCGAACATAAAAAAGCTCTCGAATATGAAAAAGAGCTTATAAAAAATCAAAGTGTGAGAAGAGGTCCGCTTTATAAAATAAAGAACGATCCCAGAAAAACTCGAGTGGGAAAGTTTATTGAAGCTGTTTCCATTGACGAACTTCCCCAGCTTTTTAATGTGCTGGTCGGGGATTTAAGCTTGGTTGGCCCCAGGCCTCATCAGCCGCGCGAAGTGGAAAGTTATGAAGAGTGGCAGAAGAGGACTATTTCCATCAAGCCGGGAATGACCGGTCTGGCTCAAATCAGCGGACGCTCTGATTTAAGCTTTGAGGACGAAGCCAAGCTGGACATCTATTACATAGAAAACTGGTCTTTGTGGATGGACATTCAGATTTTGTTTAAGACTTTTTTTGTGTTGTTTAGAAGAAGGAAGAACTGGTAAAGCCAACGATTGGGAAATAATAAACAATAATCGGCAAGCGGCTAATTATACTTATGTGAAAAAAATTTAAAAGAACGCAGTATTTAAAAGCATACTTGGTTTAAAATCAAAGATTATGGCCATACTGGAATGTTTTTCTTTTCTATTTTTTCAAGGAATCATCATCTGATGGTTCTTAATTTTTTTTAGAAACAATGAATTAGTCACATTATTGCCTCGTTCAACAGACGGATATTTCACCAATTATATCTACAGTCTGCTGGCTTATCAAATCGCTTAATTATTAAAGTGAGAAAAAACTTTAAACCACAATTCAGAATATTTAACGACTGAATCCCAAAAATTCTGGATTTTTGAATTGATGAGATTTGGTTGTTAGAAATGTTTTGTAATTTAAAAAAGAGAGGTTTATAGGGAACTATAAGCCTTTCTCATTGCCAAAATTAACAAAATAGCTTATACAATTAACACTGCTATAGCATTCTTATTTGTATCATCTTGTTTTGTTGCCAATTTTGTGCCAAAAAGCTACAATTTATTCACGATTCGCACATTCGTACGGGTTCGTAATTCATAGAGAAATTCATGAAAATCGCTCTAGTTCACGATTATCTGGTTCAATATGGAGGCGCTGAAAGAGTGCTGGAGTGTTTTTGTGAAATTTGGCCGTACGCGCCGATTTATACGCTGATTTATGACGAGGAGCGAACGCACGGAAAATTTAAAGGCAAAAGAATTTATACTTCTTTTTTGCAAAATTTCCCCTTTTCTCATTCCCAGCACAGAATTTTTCCTCCACTGATGCCGCCGGCTATTGAGCAGTTTGATTTATCAAAATACGATATAGTTTTGTCAGATTCGTCCAGCTACGCCAAGGGGATCATTACTCCACCGGAGACCCTGCACATCTGCTACTGCCATACACCGATGCGCTATGCCTGGGACGACTGCCAGAAATATATTCAAGAATTCGGTTTTCCCAGAATGGTCAAAAAAGTTGTTCCGTTTTTTATGAATTATATCCGCCTTTGGGATCGGATAAGCGCCGATCGGGTGGATGAATTCGTGGCTAATTCCAAGTTCGTTTCCAAGCGAATCAAAAAATATTATAAAAAAGATTCATTTGTTATTAATCCTCCAGTTGATGTTAAGAAATTTTATGTGGATGAAAAAAACGAGAATTATTTTCTAATGGTTGGAAGACTTATGACTTACAAGCGATTTGATATTGTTATTGAAGCTTTCAATCGGCTTGGGTGGAAACTGAAGATCATCGGCCGAGGTCCTGATTTTAAGAGACTGCGAAAAGCGGCCAAGAGCAACATCGAATTTACAGGACGGCTCACTGACGAACAGTTGCGGCAAGCTTATGCTCGCGCTCAAGCTTTCATATTTCCGCAGGAAGAGGATTTCGGCATTGTGGCTATAGAGGCTATGGCTTCCGGAAAGCCAATTATAGCTTTCAAAGGAGGGGATATTGTTGAGCATGCGAGAGAAAATAGAGAAGGCGTTTTCTTTAATGAGCAAACTCCCGAAGCGATCATTGACGCTCTTAGAAAGTTCGACCCCAGCAACTTTAACTCTCATGAAATCCGCGAGCGGTCTCTGGGATTTGACAGAGAGATATTTAAGAGTAAGATAAGGGAATATATAGAGGAAAGTTTAGAAAGGCATAAAAATAGAATTAAGTAGCTAATGGCCAGAAATTAGAAATTGTCTGCCAGATATATAGATCCTCGCCTGATGGATGGGCAGGCGTCTTCGACGAGAAGTCGGAAGTTAGTAATTAACTAAGCTCTAATTACGAATTTCAAATTGCTAATTTCAAAGCTTATGGATTTAAAAGAATATTACAAAATCTTCAAACAAAACATCTCGGTTGCAATTTATACTGTGACCATTTTTGTAATTGCCGCCTATATTTGGTCGGTTAAAAAATCGGAAACTTATACCGCGTCGCTCTTGTTAAATTTAACCAGAACTGAACTTCAGCGAAACTCTGATTTTCGCTATGACCAGTTCTATAGAATCGAGGCCGACGATAAGTTTGCCGATACTATTAAACAGTGGCTTAAAAATCCGGGAGTGGTAGCTAAGGTTTATAACGAAGCTCATATTAATTCGGAGCATAAAACCTTGAGACAACTTTCCAAAAGCTTTAAGGTTGACAAGCTTTCTCCGGAAATTGTTGAAGTTCGCTTAACTACGGCCAGTAGGGAGGATGCGGAGAAAATCAGCGAGGCTATCGGAGTGGTTATTTCAGAAAAGATTAAACTTCTAAACAGCGATGCGCGCGATCCCAACTGGTTTAAAATTATACCTTCCGATCCAATAATTCTTAAAAATACCCAGAATTTAATTATCAACCTTTCGGCAGCGGCAGCGGCGGGGTTATTTCTGGGAGCCATCTTTGCTTTTGTAAAACATTATCTAAAGGAAGACGAGGGATCTAATAAGGAGGAATAAACCTAATACTCTTTGAAATGATTGTTGGAATTGACGCAAGGTGCTTGGAGGAGGAAAAAATATCCGGAGTTGGGGAATATGTTTTAGAACTGCTTAAAAATATTTTTGAAATAGATAGGGCTAATCGGTACATTATCTTTTCTAATTCTTTTAGAGAAAAGAAGAACAACTTTTCCTGGTGCAAGCGGTATTCTAATGTTGAAGTAAAAAAATTTCATTTTCCAAATAAGCTGTTAAATTTTTCCATCTGGTATTTCGGCTGGCCGAAAGTAGATCGGCTTATCGGAAAAGTGGATATTTTTTTTGCGCCTAATATTGCCTTTTTGTCAGTTAGTCAAAGGTGTCGGCTGGTGGTTACTTTCCATGATCTTTCCTACGAGCGCTACCCAGAGTTCTTTGCTATCAAAAAGAAGCTTTGGCATTTTGTGATAAACCCTTCAAGTTTGGCTAAAAAAGCTGATAAGATTGTTGCCGTTTCTGCTTCAACGAAAGAGGATCTTAAAAATCTATACGATCTGTCAGAAGAGAAGATAAAAGTTATTTATCACGGCGTAAGCGGTAACTATAAGATTTTAGATCGAAACAATCCTAAATTTCTGGAGATACAAAAGAAATACAAACTTCCTTATAAGTTCATTCTTTGCCTGGGTTCAATTGAACCTCGTAAAAATATTGTTTCGCTGATTAGGGCTTACGAAAAGTTGCGGGACGGCGAACCCAAACTGGCTGAATATAAACTGGTTATTGTCGGCGGTTACGGGTGGCTTTACGACGATGTTGTCAGAATCTCCAGCGAATCAAAATATAAGGACGATATAATTTTCACCGGCTATGTTGACCGAGGTGACAAAGTTTTTATTTATAATCTAGCCTCGCTTTTTGTTTATCCATCTTTTTTTGAGGGCTTTGGCCTTCCGCCGCTGGAAGCTATGGCTTGCGGCGTGCCGGTTATTACTTCCAATTGTTCATCTCTGCCGGAAGTTATTGGCAACTCTACTATTATGATCGACCCCGATCGTCCGGATGAAATAACTCAAGCTATATGCGCTGTTCTTAAAGACGAAAACTTGCGGAATCATTTGATTAAAACTGGCTTAGAAAGAGTTAAATTATTCAGCTGGAAAAAATGCGCCGAGGAGACAATAAAGTTATTTGAGGAGGTATCTAACTTGAAATAAAGTTATTCACTTTATAATCATAACCGCGAGTTAAAAACCCGCCTCTGTGAGCGCGGGCTTAATAGATCTTCTTCAGTTTTTTAGTCCTCCGATAAAATATAAACATCTTCTTCTGACTTTAACACCTCCTTCAATCTTTCAATAACCTGCTTTCCATCTAAATTAGCCTTAAAGCAGGTTACCATTCCTTTTATGCTCTCGGAGGCGTCAGGTTCCAAACATAAACCTAACTGAATAACCTCAACGAGGCTGCCGAAACGAACGTATATAAATGATGCCGGCGTCTCAACCTCCAGGATTTTTAAGAATTCATCAAGCATAGCTATGTCGCCAGGGTCATATTCGTTAAGGGGGAAGCGATTAGGATCATCAGGGAATGTTAAAAAATTTATAAGGAGGGCTTTATTCTTAAAGTTAAATTCCCTTGGATCCCTGAAGGTTGAGTGATCTGGGGTTATGAAGGTGGTAATGATTACGATATCAAAACCACCGTCCTCGCTTTCCAAATAACATCCTGCTTTCTTAATCTTTATCCAAACCATCGTTTCCAACCTCTCTTAAAATTTAAGGAGCTTGTCTCTTATGCCCAAACCTGCTTCCGTTCTGACACATCCCCGCCAAAAGGTCAAGAGTGACTAGTAAATTTAAAAATGATAAAATCTTTATGGGAGTTTTATGAATGTGTTGCGAAGCAACTCCAAAGTTTTAAGCTTTGCGCTTTAAGGTTTGAGCTTACATTATTATGCGCATCGGAATCGACGCCCGTTTTTACGGATCGGTGGGGAAAGGATTAGGGCGCTACACCCAAAAATTAATAGAGAATTTGGAAAGGATTGATAACCGCAATTCTTATTTTATATTTCTGCGAAAAGAAAACTGGAACGAGTATCGGCCGCGAAATAAAAACTTCAATAAAGTTTTAGCCGATGTGCCTTGGTATTCTTTGAAAGAGCAAATTTTTATGCCCCGGATTCTTAAAAAATATCAACTGGATTTAGTCCATTTTCCTCACTTCAATATCCCGCTTTTTTATAAGGGAAAATTTGTGATAACCATTCATGATCTTATTCTTTTTCATTTTCCGACCAAAAGAGCTTCAACTCTTTCCCGCTTTTTTTATTTTGTTAAACTCTTGGGATATCGTTTGGTTATTAGAAAAGCGGTAAAAAAATCACGAGCCATAATTACTGTTTCCAAGTACACTAAAGAGGATATCATAGAAAACTTTAAAATCGATCCCGATAAAATCATTATTACCTATGAGGCAGTTGATATTCTGACTCAAGGCGCGGCTGATTCAAGAGAGCGGATACTTGGCAAGTATGGTATAATAAAGCCATATCTTCTTTATGTTGGCAATGCTTATCCCCATAAAAATCTGGAGAGACTGTTGTTGGCTTTTAAAGAAGTTTTGAAGAAACATTCTCATTTGTATTTGGTAATGGTAGGCGGAGAAGATTACTTCTATGCCAGGTTAAAAAAGTTTGTCAGGGAAAATAAGATTGATGGGGTGATTTTTGCCGGCTATGTTGCCGAAGAGCATCTGCCGACGGTTTATCGAGAAGCTGTGCTGTATGTTTTTCCGTCGCTCTACGAAGGTTTCGGTCTTCCGCCGCTTGAAGCTATGGCCAGAAATATCCCGGTAGCTAGCTCGTCAAGTTCCTGCCTTCCGGAGGTTTTGGGCGATGCCGTTTATTATTTTGATCCCGAG
Organism: uncultured Bdellovibrionales bacterium; assembly: GCA_964543275.1. GTDB lineage: Bacteria > Patescibacteriota > Minisyncoccia > Moranbacterales > UBA11712 > CAZIWW01. The sequence goes on from CAZIWW010000022.1 coordinate 6,956, forward strand.
GGAATTTCTGAAATTGCCGGCGCCATAGAAGAGGTGGCTGTCAATAACGAACTTAGAAGAAAGTTGATCCAGGCCGGACAAGCGAGGGTTAGAAGATACAGCTGGCGGAAACTCGCGGAAAAAACTTTAAAAGTTTATGAGTCTCATTGAGTTGTTTCGCAAACGTCGGTGAATTAAATATTTTTATATCGTGTTGCCGCGCAATGAATGGCAATGAATAAGCGAAACAGAATTTTAAAACAGATGTTTGACGTGAGGCCCACTAAGCGGGACGGCTCTTTGGATATGAGAAGAATAGAGAAAGTAGAAAGAATTTTTACTGCTCGGAGAGCGGATTGCTTCGTGCCGGACTTAATTAAGTCTCGCACGACTCGTTTAAGAAATACGGCTGATATTGTTTCTCCGCGCTTCATAAAGAAAGCTTGCGAGCGGAGAATGGCTATTTTTCGGGAGGATAGAGATGAAGAAACTGCTCCGAAAATTACCAGACCAAATACTATTCAGCTCGGGCAGATTGTTTCCGACGAACAGATATCGGTTTTGGGAGCTCCTTATAATGAAACAACTGTTGATAATCAGTACGGATATTTGGAAAAGAGAGAACAAATTGCTTCTTATGAATCCTCTCGCGAGCCATTTTTGAAACCAGTCGTTCCAAAGCTTGGCAGTTTAAGAAAGGATAAATCGTTTGAATTTATTTTCGGAGCCAGAAAGTCGAAACTCCGCCGAAGAAGAAAACCGCGCCTCGGACGATTCGCCGCGCTGAAAAACCTGCCTCTAGCTGGACTGATAAGAGCTTTTAAATCGAGTAGAATAAGGAAATCGAAAACTAAAGGCGGTTTCTTTAAAGGCTTATTTTTTTGCAAACCCTTGCTCGGCGAGGAATTTAGTCACGCTTATTCATTTGCCGTTGTCTTAATGATTTTTTCACTTTTTGCTCCGACTCTGATTCTTGTTCAGAAGGGGATCGAAACAGAAAGCAACTTATTAAAGACTGGGAAACAAGCTCTGGGTTATTTCGCCGAAGCCAAAGACAATGTTGCCAAAAGCCAATTTGATCAGGCCGCGGTTAACTTTGAAAATTCTTACGATGTTTTGGCGGAAGCCAGTCAAGATCTTCAGCAAATAGGAGGAAGCTTCAGCGAGATATTGAGATTTTTGCCTTTGGTTTCCAAAGTGGCCACAGCCAATTATATTATAAAAGCAGGCGAAAATATTTCTTTGGCCGGAAAATATTTCACGGAAGCGGCCGGGCCGCTCAATTCTCTAGGCAATCCCTTGGAAAGCGGCGTCGATAAAGATCAACCTTCGCTGACGGGTATTTTTATTAGCCTTCGGAAAGGAGCGGAGAACGCTAGCGAGGAACTTGAAAAAGCGGAAGAAAATATTGCCAAAGTTAAAGTTGACGACTTGCCGCCCGAGATCAGAAGCCAATTTATCAAACTTAAGCAAAAGCTGACGTTGGTTAACTCATCACTTGGAAGCTTTCTGAATTATTCCCGGATATTCTTGGATGTCTTGGGCTACAACGGGCAGAGAAAATATCTGTTTTTATTCCAAAACAACCACGAGATGAGAGCAACTGGCGGGTTTATCGGGAGTTACGGAATTTTGGATATTTCCGACGGCCGCGTTAAGAAGCTTTTCGTGGACGGAATTTACAATCCCGACGGTCAACTTAAAGCCAGAGTTATTCCTCCCAAGCCTATTCAAAAGGTGAGCGCCTCCTGGAGTATGCACGACGCTAACTGGTTTCCGGATTTTCCCGCTTCGGCGGAGAAAATCTCATGGTTTTACGAGAAAACCGGCGGACCCACGGTCGACGGAATAATTGCTTTAACGCCGACGGTGATTCAGGATTTGCTGGAGGTTGCAGGACCAATCGAAATGCCGGAGTATGATACTGTGATAGACAAGAATAACTTTATTGAAAAAACCCAATACGAAGTAGAAGTGGATTATGACAAGGAACTTAACCGGCCGAAAAAGTTCATTGCCGATCTTACCCCTAAAATTTTAAACAGAGTTTTTAACACTAAAAGTCTCACCAAGACAGTGAAGGTTTTAAGTATTCTTAAAAAAGCTCTTAAAGAAAAGCATTTGCTTATTTACTCCAAGAATTATAATATTGAAAAACTGCTATCCGAACAAGGATGGTCGGGGGAAATTTTAAATACCGACAAGGATTATCTAAGCGTTATCAACACCAACATCAACGGTTATAAAACCGACGCGGTGATTGACGAGACTATTAAACATACCAGCGAAATTCAATCCGATGGCAGTGTAATTGACACGGTGTCCATTACCAGAAAGCACAACGGAGGAAATGAAGATTTTGAATGGTACAATAAAGTTAATGCTGATTATTTGCGGGTTTATATTCCCAAAGGATCAAAACTTATTGAAGCCAGCGGACAAACTCGAGAATTCAACGCGCCCCCACTGGATTATAATTCTCTGGGATTTAAAAAAGATCCGCAACTTCAAACGTTGGAAGACACGCTTCTCATTGACGAGAAATCGGGAACTCGCGTTTACGAGGAAAGCAATAAGACTGTTCTGGCCAACTGGGTCTATGTAAGCCCTGGCGAATCAGTGACGCTTGAATACAAATACGCGCTTCCTTTTAAGTTAACTTTTGACAATATTCACCATCCAGTTGATTCTTTTTCGATTCTTTATCAGAAACAGTCCGGGAGTCGTGGAAGTAAACTAATTTCGGAAATTAAATTGCCGCAGGAATACTCGGTCGTCTGGCGATATCCGGACGAGACTAATTATAGATCTGGGAATCTAAAGATGGAAACAATCTTAAGTACGGATAAATTCTTGGGAATAGCAGTAAGCGACGAACGGTAATTAACACCCTTGTAAATTTAAAGAAACAGTTTACAGTAATCCAGTATACTGTAAACGGAGGCGTAGCTTGATTCTTTGGAATCAAAATTGGTAAATGGAAATTCGCCTTGCTGAAATTAAGTGGAAATTACTGTTCATTGTTTGTTGATTATCGAAATATGATTAAATCGCTAAATAACAGATTTAAAAACTCTCGTCCATCTTCTTCAATTACCTCGGCTGCTTTTATCATTTCTGCGGCCGGGGTTTTGAGTCGGGTGTTGGGAATGGCTCGCGACCGCATTCTGGCTCATCAATTTGGGGCTGGAGATACGCTGGATGTTTACTACGCCGCCTTTCGCATCCCAGATCTAATTTATAATCTTCTTATATTAGGAGCTTTAAGCGCGGCTTTTATTCCAGTTTTTACCTCTCTCCTGGCCGAGGAAAATAAAAAAGAGGCTTGGCGATTAGCCAACGGAATGTTAAGCGCTATTGTTCTGACTCTGGTAACCATCTCGCTGATTCTGATTATTTTTACTCCAGCGCTTATGAGACTGGTGACACCTGGATTCTCCGCTGACAAAATGGAGCAAGTAATCCTACTCACCAGAATTATGTTCTTAAGTCCGATTTTTTTGAGCATCAGCGGCCTATTTGGGGGAATTCTGAATTCGTTTAAGAGATTTTTGGTTTACTCGATGGCTCCCGTGATGTACAACATTGGTATAATCATTGGAGCCGTTTTATTTGTAAAATATTGGGGAGTGACCGGCTTGGCTTGGGGAGTAGCTCTTGGCGCTTTTCTGCATATGGCCATTCAATACCCGGCTGTAAAAATTTCAGGCTTTCGCTATAAGTTTTATTTGGACTTTAAAAACAGCCACTTTCGAAAGGTAATCCGTCTTATGATCCCAAGGGCGCTATCGTTAACTATGAATCAGATTAACTTGTTGGTTGTAACTATTATTGCTTCAACTTTAGCTGCCGGAAGCCTAGCTGTTTTCAACTTTGCCAACAATCTCCAAGCTTTTCCTTTGGGTATTTTTGGCATACCTTTTGCTTTGGCTATTTTTCCAACACTTTCTCATTTTGCCGCCAAAAAAGAGAAACATAAGTTTGTCAAAAGCTTTTCTAAAACTTTTAGACAAATTCTTTTCCTTGTTGTCCCGGCCAGCGTATTGATGCTGGTCCTGCGAGCTCAAATTGTCCGCGTAGTATTAGGAACAGGAAGATTTGACTGGGAGGACACTACTCTTACTTTCCAATGCCTGGGTCTTTTTGCCATAAGCCTCTTTGCTCAAAGCCTTGTTCCGCTTTTGGCCCGATCTTTCTTTGCTCTCCACAACACTCGGACTCCCTTTTACGCCGGTCTGGTGAGCGGGGGAGTTAATTTGATTCTGGCTTTGGTCTTGGCTCGCTATATGGGAGTTTTAGGACTGGCTTTGGCGTTGTCCGTTGCCAACATTTTAAATATGTTTCTACTTATGTTTATTCTTCACCTTAAGCTGAAAGGTTTGGATGATAAGAATATTTTAACCTCAACTGTTAAGATAGCATTTTCCGCCTTAGTCGCTGGTCTAATAGCTCAACTTTCAAAGTATGCTATCCATCCTTTCATCAATTTGGATACTTTTCTGGGAGTCTTCGCTCAAATGAGTTTCTGCGTCGCCGCCGGCTTGATTACTTATCTGCTTTTCAGTCAGCTTTTTAATTTGGAAGAGTATCACTCTGTCAGAAAATTCATTACAGCGAAAATATTCAGAACTAAACAAACTATTCCAGAAGACCCGACGGAGGCGAGTGGGATATAACTTCTATGAATTACGAATTTAGTGTGAATATACGAATAAAGTTAGGATGTTCTATGTTTGTTAAAATGTAAGCATGGCATAATCGCTTATTATTTATAAATGGTTTGTAATTCGTAAAGATGCCGGTATGAATCAATCAAACATCCGCAATTTTTGCATAATAGCTCATATTGATCACGGCAAATCTACCTTGGCCGACAGAATGCTGGAAATTACCAAGACCGTCGAGCAGAGAAAAATGAAAGACCAGCTTTTGGACACTATGGATCTGGAACGAGAACGGGGTATAAC
>CAZIWW010000022.1:12001-13810 GCA_964543275.1 uncultured Bdellovibrionales bacterium
ATCGATACTCCCGGCCATGTTGATTTCGCCTATGAAGTTTCACGCTCTCTAGCAGCCGTGGAAGGAGCTATTCTTCTAGTTGATGCTACTAAGGGTGTCCAGGCCCAAACTATGGCCAATTTATATCAGGCTATTGAGCAGGGACTGGAAATAATTCCCGTAGTTAATAAAATCGACCTTCCCAACGCTGAAATCGAAAAAACCAGACAAGAGATAATTCATATTTTAGGCTGCAAACCGGAAGAGATTCTTTTGGCTAGCGGAAAAACAGGCGAAGGAGTTGATAAGATTCTGCAAACCGTCGTCGAAAAAATCCCGCCGCCCCAAGGAGATAAAAACAAGCCTCTGCGCGCTCTCATTTTCGATTCAAAATTCGATTCCTATAAAGGAGTCTTGGCTTATGTGAAAATCGTTGACGGTCAGGTTAGGCGAGAGGACAATATACTGGCTGTAGCTACCAAAAAAGAAAGTGGGGTTATCGAAATTGGCTATTTTAAGCCTCATATGGAAAAATGCGACCGGTTGGAAGCAGGATCAATTGGCTATATCGCTACCGGCTTCAAAACTGTCGAGGATTGCCGCGTGGGAGACACACTTACAATCTCAAATTTTAAATTTCAAATTTCAAAACTTCCCGGATACAAAGAAATCAAGCCGATGGTCTATGCCAGTCTCTATCCAGCGGAAGGTAAAGATTATAATTTGATGCGCGACGCTCTTGGGAAATTAAAACTTAACGACTCCGCTTTTACTTTTGAACCTGAAAGCAATCCGGCTTTGGGGAGAGGGTTTCGCTGCGGGTTTTTGGGTTTATTGCATCTTGAGATAATCCAAGAAAGACTCAAAAGAGAATTCGAAATTAAGCCGGTAATTACTTCGCCGAGCGTAGTTTATAGGGTGAGAATTAAGAATAAAGAAACTAAACTTAGAATTTATTCTCCAATTGATATGCCCGATCCATCAACGATTGAAAGCATCGAAGAGCCTTATGTAAAGCTGGACATCATCGTTCCATCTAAATATCTCGGCGGTGTTATGGAGCTTATGAATAAGACCAGGGCCGAGTATAAAAACACTGAATACATCGACAGCGAGAGAATTATTTTAACTTTTGAATCTCCACTAACTGATGTAATTATAAGTCTTCACGATCGCCTGAAAAGCGCCTCCAGCGGATTTGCCTCAATAAATTACGAATTTATTGGCTATCGCCCATATGATTTAGTTAAGCTTGATATTATAATAGCCGGCGACAAGATAGACGCTTTTTCCCGTATCGTCCCTCGCGAAAAAGCTTACGCGGAAGGCAAGGCCATAGTCGCCAAACTAAAAGAAGTGATTCCGCGTCAGAATTTTCAAGTTTCCATTCAGGCCGCGGTGGGCGGGAAAATTTTGGCCAGGGAAACTGTAAAGGCATTTCGGAAAGACGTAACCGCTAAACTCTACGGCGGCGATGTAACCCGCAAGAAAAAACTTCTGGAAAAGCAAAAGAAAGGCAAGAAAAAAATGGCCAAAGCGGGAAAGGTGGACATCCCCAGCGAAGCATTTTTGGTGGCGATGAAGGATTAAATTATTACAGCTAAAAGCGTAAAACTTGATTTTTAGTTTTCTTTTAGTGTCTAACTATGCTATAATTTTCAATATGAGATCTCGATACCGTAAAAAAATGAGGATTATTTGGATAATCATTTCAGTGTTAGCCGTTTTGTCGATGATTGCCTTCACGGTGGCTCCAATGATGAGTATGTATTAACGGAATTCTCCAGGAGAGCAGGTATGCATCTGCTCTTGTTGGATGGATAAAAGATG
>CAZIWW010000023.1:0-13669 GCA_964543275.1 uncultured Bdellovibrionales bacterium
CCACCGAGATCTACACTCTTTCCCTACACGACGCTCTTCCGATCTGGTTTATTGCAAACTCAAGACTCAAAACTCAAAGCTTGTGGAAGAAGGCGGGGGCATGCATAAATATTATGTGTTAGCGAAGGATAGGATAAATGAAGTTTTAAAAGATAGGATATATGAAATCGTTGATGAGTTTAAGGGCAAAGAGCTAATCGGCAAAAGCTATAAACCAGTCTTTGATTATTACTATAAGGATAAAAAGCTCAAGAACCGCAAAAACGGCTGGAAGATTTACGGCGCTGATTTCGTGACTACGGAGGAGGGAACGGGGATAGTTCATATCGCGCCGGCTTTTGGAGAGGATGATATGGACTTGGGCAAAAAACATAAACTGCCGTTTATCCAGCATGTGGGAATGGACGGGATTATTAAAGAGGAAGCCGGAGATTTTGCCGGATATGACGTTAAGCCGAAAGATGATCCATTGGGAACAGATATGGAGATTGTTGAGTGCCTTGCCCGAAAAGATCTGTTGTTTTCCAAGGGAAAATATGAACACAGCTATCCGCATTGCTGGAGATGCGAGACTCCGCTTATAAACTACGCCGCCTCGTCGTGGTTTGTGGACGTCTCAAAAATTAAGAAGCAAGTTTTGAAATTGGCAAAGGAAATAAATTGGTCGCCAAAGCATATTAAAGAGGGCCGCTTCGGAAACTGGCTGGAAGGCGCTCGCGACTGGTCTATTAGCCGTCAGAGATTTTGGGCTTCGGTTATTCCTATTTGGAAATGCGATGGGAAGCTAAACTCAAAACTCAAAACTCCCGCCTGCGCTGAGGCTTCAGCGGGCAGGCAAAACTCAAAACCGCAGCTTAAAGCTAAAAACTTAAAGAATGAAAACGAATGTGGCAATGTGAAGGTTGTTGGTTCGGTCGAAGAATTGGAAAAGTTGAGCGGGCAAAAAATCAGAGACCTGCACAAGCACGTGGTTGATGAAGTGACATTTAAATGTGACAAATGCGGCGGCGTTATGCGTCGTATTCCGGATGTTTTTGATTGCTGGTTTGAATCAGGCTCGATGCCTTACGCTCAAGTGCATTACCCATTTAAGAACAAGGAGAAATTTGAAAAGAGTTTTCCGGCCGATTTTATTGCCGAAGGCGTGGATCAGACCCGAGCATGGTTTTATTATCTGCATGTGATTGCCGCGGCTATTAAAGGCTCTGTTGCTTATAAAAATGTTATTGTCAACGGCACTGTTTTAGCCGAAGACGGCAAGAAAATGTCCAAGCGGCTTAGAAATTATCCGGATCCCTCTTTAATTCTGGACAAGTACGGCGCTGACGCTTTGCGCTATTATCTGCTCTCATCCCCAGTGGTAGCGGCGGAAAATCTAAATTTTTCCGAGAAAGATTTGGCTGAAAATGTGAGGGGAATGTTTCGCATGCTTTGGAATTCTTATTCTTTCTTTACGCTTTATGCCAATATAGATAAGTTCAAACCATATAGTATGGAGCATAAAGCATGGAACAAAATTAATTTATTGGATAAGTGGATTGTTTCGGAGCTTCATAGTTTAATTAAAAATGTCAATGAGAGTATGGACAGTTATGAACTTAATCGGGCGGTGAGGCATTTCCCGGTGTTCATTGACAATCTTTCCAATTGGTACATACGCCGCAGTCGAAAAAGATTTTGGAAAAGCGAAAACGACGAGGACAAAAAACAAGCCTACCAGACTTTACATTATATTTTACTAGAGCTTTCCAAGTTGATGGCGCCGTTTACGCCGTTTGTGGCGGAGGAGATTTATGGGAATTTGGCGGCGTGGGAGGTTCATAAATCGCCTCTACGGTCTGTGCATCTGGAAAATTTTCCTGAAGTTGACAAGAGCTTAATTGATAAAGAATTGAACGAACAAATGCAGTTGACGCGCCGGTTTGTCAAGTTGGGGCTGGCGGCGCGGGCCAAAGCAGGTCTTAAAGTCCGTCAGCCGCTGTTGGAGTTAAGAATCAACGAGGAGGTAAGAGAGGAATTTTTGGAGCTTATAGGAGACGAAGTGAATGTTAAAAAAGTGAATTTCGTTCCCATTATTGAGGGAAGCGAAAGCATTGTTACTGAAAGAGAAATTACTTGGGAAGTTGGCTTGAATGTGGAGATTTCGGAGGACCTAAGACTGGAAGGCAAAGCCCGCGAAATAATCCGTCGGGTTCAGGAGATGAGAAAACGGGCCGGCTTCGAAGTTGACAATCGAGTAATGTTGAGTTACAGTGGCGGATCAAAGATTTTCTGGAGATTTGGGGATCTGATTTCCAAGGAAGTTCTGGCTACCGGCGTGATCGAAGGAAAAATTCCCCAAGCCGAAGCGGTGGAGGATTTTGAGGTGGATGGTGAAAGAATAATGATTTGGCTGAAAAGGATTTCGTTTTGAGGCGACTCTAAAGTTGATGCGACCAATTTAGTAATAAGTTCTTTGAAAGGGGGATATATGAAAGGCAAGGATGGGGATTTAAACTGCCTGTTATATTTTCTGGCGCTTGTATACATTAGCTTGCTGGTGTGTATTTGCGTCGGGGCGTGCTTGCCTAAAGATTACAAACTGATGATTTGCGGCATCTTTCTTGACAGATGCCGAATTATCGGTTCGACATTTTTGGTTTCTGTGGGATTTTTGTCAATTCTGGGATGGATTTTGCGTCGATATTTCAAAGGAGGTAATTGATGTACACTACAATCCAAGAAGCTGTACGGGCTGTGGGGCAGCTTTGGGAAAGGCTGAGTCACTTTCTGGCTCCTAGGTGTCCATATTGCGGGAGTACGGAGCTGGACTACCGAGTAGCCGGGTTTTTCCCCGCCATGGAGGATCCATGTCTAATTGTTGTCTGGGAATATACTTGCCGTGAGTGCGGGAGGAAATTTTTCCCAGGGATTAGGTGAGTGCGGAAGGCGGAAATATTTCTTAAGTAAGGAGGTTGTTATGCAGTTAATTATTGTTGCTCTTGTAGTAGTGGTTTTTATAGTAATCCCTTCCATTTGGATTTTCATGGAGTTTAAAAACGCCCCCGTTTACTATGACTGCCATTTTTGCGGTGAGCCCCGACCGCCCAGCAGTTTGCTTGTTGCCGTGAAGAACGGCAACTTGGTGTACTGTTGCGACTTTTCTCCTTGTCGGCGCGAAGCAGAAGCTCGAGGCTATGAGATTGTGGATGGCAGTTTCGTGGTTGACAGTTGAGCTGGTATTGTTTTTAACTATAGTGAACTTTAATGCCGTGGGGATAATTTTCTCTCCGCGGTTTTTTCTTTATGCTGGAAGCTAAACTTCCGCTTTGAAAGTTTAGCTCCCAAGCTATCAATGCTATAATTCCAATATGCAAAAATACACGGCTATAATTTTATCTTCGCGGGAGATGAACGAGTTCGATCGGATTTATTGGATGTATACCTCGGAACGCGGTTTGGCGCGGGCGGCGGCTAGGGGAATCAGAAAGCCGGAAGCGAAGTTAGCCGGCCACTTGGAACCGGCGACTTTAAGCGAGGTCTATATTGCCCGCTCCCGCGGGATGGGACAGATTGCCAGCGCCATAACTTTGGAAAATTTTGGTGATGTTAAAAATGATTTTAAAAAACTCCAAACCGCTTTGAAAATCTTTTCTTTTTTTGTGAGAGTTTTCAGCGATGATGAAAAGGACGAGCGAATTTTCTTTTTATTGCGTGGATTTCTGGAGGCTTTGGATGATTTGAGCGATTGTGGTAATTTGAGAAATAAGGGAGATTGTGGAGGTAGAGTTAGATTGTTAACTTTGGCTTTTTGGTGGAAGCTGGTAGATTTTCTGGGTCAGCGCCCGCAAGTCATAAAATGCGCGGGTTGCGGAAAGAAGTTGGCTGACGGCTCACAAAATTTTTTTGATGCGGAGAAAGGAGGCGTAGTTTGTTCCGGGTGCGCCGGTGTAAAGAATAACCTGCAGTCCATAAATAACAACCAAATAAAATTATTGAGACTTTTTTTGGCTAACCCGCTGGACAATATTGTTAAAGTTAGAGTTGGGAACAAAGATCTAGCGGAGCTGGAAAAAGTCACGGATGGGTTTTTGAAATATAACTTTGGGTAAGCCAAGGACTAAAAGTTCAAAAACCAAAAATACAGACCGAAATTTAAACTGCGGGATGCCTTTTGCGTTGCATAATTTTTATTTATACAATTTTCGTTTATTTTTAAATTGCTGCATAAAAACCGCGATCGCAATAAATGTGTAGTAAATTATTTTTGATTGCGAAGCAACAATGCTAGCAGCTGGCTGGCTGGCTGGCTGGATAATTCATTTATATGAGGACTTACGCGTTTGAGTGTTTTGGTTCGAGCTCTTCATAGATAGAGGTTGGATCGCTCTCCCCTTGAGGTACGCGATCCGACCTCTATAAAAGTAAATTTTTGGTCTTCAGTTTTTGGTATTTGGTTTAGCATGGCGGGCAAGTTGCGTTTTTTTAAAAGCATTGTAAAATTAAACCAGGATGTCTCTTAAAGATATCGAGGAAAAACTTTATAAGAGAGACGCGGAGAAGCCTCAAAGGAAGTCGCGTATTTTTCGCGAGTTAAGCCCGCGAGGCTCTGACGAAAATCCTTTTGCTCCGGCTGGCTTGGGATTTGGCAAGAGGGAGCCTAGCGCTTTGTGGATAAGAGAAAGAGAGGAAAGAAAGAAGAGGAGAAAAAGCAGAATAAGAAAAATAATCTTTTTTACGGCAACCATCTTGCTTTTGGCTGGCGGTTTGCTGTGGGCGGCGATAGTTTTTCGAAAAAGCGCTTTTTCTGAAGAGAAAGTTATGGTGTCTATAACCGCTCCCGGCAGAGTCGAGAGCGGAGAATTGGCAACGCTGGAGATAAATTATCGGAATCTTAACAGGGTGAAGCTGAAGGATGCGGTATTGCGAATAAATTATTCCGAGCACTTCAAGCCTCAAGGTAATTTGGAGTTTGAATCGGAAGGGCCCAGCGCCAGCAAGTATAACATTGGAGACATTGAGAAATATGCCGATGGGAAAATCAGCCTTAAGGGTAAATTTTTTGGCCCTCGGGATTGCCTGGTCTATATCGGCGTTAAACTGGAGTACAACTCTTCCAGCTTTAGCTCCAGATTCGCGGCGGAGGATAAAGCTGGTGTGCATATTTCTTCCAGTCCTTTGATGTTGGAGATCAGTGGCCCTCGGAACGCCGCTTCGGGTGATAAAGTGAATTACACGGTGACTTATCAAAACACCGGTCAGGATAAATTCCTAGATTTGAAGGTGAAGATTGATTATCCGGAAGGTTTTTCTTTTTTAAGCTCGGAGCCGCTGCCGGCAAAGGATGACAACATTTGGTACGTGGGAAATTTAAATGCCGGGGGAAAAGGCGAGGTTAAGCTGAGCGGAACGCTGGAGGGATCGGCCGGTTCTTCCAGAACGATAAAGGTTTATATAGGAGAATTTGGAGAGAATAATGAGTTTGTTTCTTACAGCGAAGCGGAAAGCGTGGTTGAAATTGTCGGTTCGCCCATTGTCTTGAACCAGACGATAGGCGGAAAGGAGGAGAATATTTTTGTGGATGCCGGGGATGTTTTGAGGTTTAATATTAAGTATAAAAATACGAGTCGAATCGGATTAAGGGACGTTGTCTTAACTGAGGAAATTAAAAGCCCTATTTTAGATTACGCCAGCCTGGATTTGAATAGGATGGGCGCTTTTAATTCTTCCAACAGCACGATTACTTGGAAAGCCTCGGACATTTCGGATTTCAAACTTCTTGAGCCGGGCGAAGAAGGGGAGGTTTCCTTTAGTGTTAAAATTAAGGATGTCATTCCGGTCAACAGCAGTGAAGATAAAAATTATTCGTTTACGGCTGTGGCTAAAATGGACAGCCCGGATGTCCCCACCCCCGAAGGGATGAACAAAGTTGTCGCCAGCAATATTCTGCAGGGCAAGTTGAATTCCAAACTGATAATTGCGCGGGAGGGCTACTACAACGACTCTGTCATTCGGAATTCCGGACCGATTCCGCCAAAGGTGGGCGAGGAAACGACTTTCTCTATACACCTAAAGCTTAAAAATGTATCCAACGATGTTTCTGACGCCAAGGTGACGGTTAAGCTTCCTTCAGGAATCAATTGGAAGAATAATTTTGTTCCGGCTGGGTCTAGCGTGGTTTTTAACGAACGGACTAACGAAATGGTGTGGGAGATTGGAACTATGCCGGCAGGGCTAGGGCTGCTGACCGGTCCACGCGAACTGACTTTCCAGGTCGGGGTAACTCCATCCCAGAATCAAGTCGGCGAGTATGTTCCACTTATAAGCGAAACAGTCTTTTCGGCCAAGGATAACTTTACCGGCCAGGATCTTTCGGTAGAGTTAGGAGAAAAAAGTTCGGACTTAAAAGAAGATATTAGCATTGGCGGAGAGGGAGGGAGAGTGGTTGAATAAGATTTAAAAGACGGGGATATCACAGAGCAGACGTGGTTGTTTGAATTGGTTTTAATTTCTAGTTGCGCGCTGTGGATAATTTAGGTGTTCTTTTTGGTTAGTTTGTGATAGAATTAAGGCATAAATCGCTTAATTTTTATTACGATGAAAAGGAGGATAAAAACAAAAGTTAAAACAAAAAAAACAAAGCGGCGCGAGGCGTCCGGCAAACTTGGTTTTAAGGAGAATGTCAGATTTGGTTTGTCTATGACTATTTTGACGAGTTTGCTATTAATGTCATTCTTTCTGTTTTTAGCAAGCGCCGATTCTTTATGGTTGAATAAAGATGATAATGTTACTGTTTTGGCGGTTGGCGCGGCGGGAGAGCCAAGCGGTTTGCAGAAAAGGATTTTTAGCGACCCAGAGGTTGATTTTAAAGTTAGTATTCCGTCGATCTGGGACGGTTGGGTGTATAAGATGGGCTATGTCCAAAGCCCCATTGACGAGACTTTGTCCGATCAGTATGTTCAATTTTTCCTGCCGGTGGCGGGCAAGGCCAATTCAAACAATTTTGAAGAGAAGCAAAAAAATATCCTGACAATCAGAAAATTCAGCCAAGAGGAATGGGAAGAGCTGAAGGAGGGATGTCAGAAAGGCAACTTGTATTACTGCGATGCGGCTGGAACAAAATTGGCGGACGGGGAAGGATATGTTTTCAGCTATGTTAAGGTTAAGGGTGACGACTGTCCAGGGCAAATGAAATCTAAGTGCGAGCGGATTGACAAAGTTGTTGAGAGCTTCGAGTTAAAACAAAAACTTTAATTGGTTTAGCCGACGCCTTGATTGGAGTATATAATTTTCCAAATTCGGCTGTTTGACGGTAAAGATTTTCTTGAAGTTGATGCCAAGTTAATATATCCATTGTTTTTAGGATATCTCTTATGCGTCTTCGAGGAATCTTTTTGAGAGGCAAAATAGAGGAGTTAAGAAATGTCTTCCTGCTGACATTTTTTTTGTTAATTATTACTATGATTTTTACTCCTCTCTTTGTTCGAAGCGGCTTTTTTATCTTATCGGAAGAAATTTTTGAGGCGGTATTAATTTTTATCCAAGTTTCGGTGGCATGGAATATCTTCAGGGCGTATGAGAGAACGGTTAAGTATAGGGAAAGAGAAACTCAAAAACTGGAACTCGAATGCCTAAGGAAAGAAAAAGAACTTTTAGAGGCTTTTAAGCATTTAGGGAAAGTTAATATACAAGTTTCTCTAATTAGGTCATTTATGGAAAAGGTTAAAGCTCCTAAGAGTAAAAAAGAGCTAAGAAGGCACCTTGATGAAATTCTTCGCATAGCCTTATCGGTCTCCAAAAGAAAGTGGGTAGTTTTAAGGATAATTAATACCGACAGCCTTCAAACTGTTTCTGAATTTTGGGCTAAAGCTTCATCAAATGTCGGGACCAGAGAGATTAAAATAAGCAATAAAGAGGCAATCGAATGGTCAAAAGATGTCGAGAATAATAAGTCTCCATCCCAGCTAACCTTTGTTTCCGAAGGGCTGGATTTATTCTCTATGAGGATCTTTTTGTTTTTCTCCGGAAAACACGAAATTGATCGGGAGGTCAAAGACTTTTTAACGGCCGTGACCAACCAGTGCGCTATAATACTTACTCTTTTTTATCTTAGACTCCAACAGCAGGAGAGACTGGAATGTTGACAATCGGGAGAGTAGCTAGTATTTTATATCTATCGTCTTATGCCCGGCAACGTAGTATGCGGAAACCTTGCTTAAAAAAAATTAATGCGTCAAACGCAAATCTATGGCGGAAAAAAACGAACAACTTATGGACAAGATTACTTCGCTTTGCAAGAGGCGCGGAATGGTTTTCCCGGGATCGGAGATTTACGGCGGCTTAGCCAACACCTGGGATTACGGTCCTTACGGGACGGAGCTTATGAACAACATCCGCAATCACTGGTGGGATTTTTTTGTGAGTCGCCGTCCGGATATGGTTGGATTGGAGTCAACCATTATTATGAACCCCAAAGTCTGGGAAGCTTCTGGTCATGTGGCGGGTTTCCATGATCCGCTTGTTGAAGACAAGATTACTCATATTAGATACAGGGTAGATCATCTTTTAGAGGATCATAATATTAATCCTCAAGGAATGACTCTTAATCAGATGTGGGAGAAAATTCGGGAGCGCGGCATTAAAAGTCCGGATGGAAACGAACTGACCAAACCAAAGCAGTTTAATTTGATGTTCAAAACTTTCATCGGTCCGACCGAGGATGAAAGTTCGCTAGCCTATCTTCGTCCGGAAACAGCCCAAGGAATGTTTGTGGATTTTCATCAAGTTTTGCAGACTGCCAGAAAGAAACTGCCTTTTGGAATTGCGCAGATTGGAAAATGCTTTCGCAATGAAATTACTCCTGGCCAATTTATTTTCCGCCTTAGAGAGTTCAACTTGATGGAATTTGAATACTTCATAAAGCCGGATAACTGGGAGGAAATTTTTGAGATGTGGCTGGAGGAAATTAAAAAATACCATCAAGAGCTGGGTTTAAAAGCTGAAGATCTTGAGTGGCGCGAGATTCCTAAAGAAGAACGAGCTCATTATTCCAAACGGACCATTGATATTGAATACAAGTTTCCCTTTGGCGTAAAGGAGCTTCACGCCATCGCTTATAGAACTGACTACGATCTTAAAGCTCATCAGGAAAAGAGCGGTCGGGATTTAAGCTACACCGATCCGCAAACCGGAGAGAAATTTATTCCTCATGTAATTGAGCCAACTTTTGGAATTGACAGGACTGTCTTCGCGGTAATTTGCGCGGCTTATAACGAAGAAGAAGCGCCGACGGCCGAAGGCGGAACGGAGGCGCGGACAGTTTTGAAGTTTCCCAAATATCTGGCGCCTATAAAGGTGGCTATCCTTCCGCTTTCCAAAAAAGAAGAGCTGGTTAAAAAGTCTCACGAAATTTGGGACTTAATCCGTCCGCATTTCAGGAGCGAATATGATGAAACTCAATCCATCGGTCGCCGCTACCGCCGCCAGGACGAAATCGGAACGCCGTATTGCGTAACAGTTGATTTTGAGACACTTAAAGATAATGCGGTAACAGTTCGGGATCGGGATTCAATGGAGCAGGAGAGAATCAAAATTGATGAGTTGGCGGGGTATTTAAAAGGGAGGTTCGGGGAATAGGTTGTAAGGAACATAGGGACAAGACAGTAGGTTATGTCATAGGTTGTAGGTTGCAGGCGAATGCTTTTTACTACAATTAGTTGTAGTAAGGTATTATTGTTCCTGAAAAATTTTGAGCGTTTTTAGGGAGTGAAAAATCAAGAATGGAGGGGCTTAAATGATTGGGATAGACAGAGATTCGTTGATGGTTTGGTAGAGGAGAAATATCTTTCGAACGATTATCTCGTTCTGAGGCTTTCGAGTGATATTTTATTAATGTTAATCCCTGATGAAAATCTAGGTCTGATTGCGCGAGACGGTGTAGCTCGCCTTGATTTTCGGGAAAATCCGGGGCAACTTTGGAATCGCCAAAGATTTATATTACCAGACCTTGAAACGAGTGAAGACCAATAGTTGTAGAGTTCAACTTGCCTCTAAATAGGATAGCAGGGAGAGCATAAGCATTGTAGAATCAACTACAGGGAGACCTCGTCCCACATCCCTAAAAGCGTTTAATAAAATTCGTTGTAAGAAACTTATGAAAACCCAAGACATTTATAAGCTCGCGATTGAGCTTGGCGTCAAGAACGATTTTCGCTCCAAGGAGCGGATAAAAAAACTTCTCAAGCGAACAAAGGAAAAATATAATAAGCTTGATAAAAAACAGAAAAGAGAGTTTGATCTGGATAAGCTTTTTAATCCTTACTCGGACACTCGAATATATTTTGATAACAAAAAACCGGTTAAGAAAATTTTAACCGGGATAGATATAACCACAGGGGAGGTGTTGCTGGCCGACAGATTAGGCGACGTTGATCTTATCATCGGCCATCATCCGCTGGGGAAGGGACTGTCTTGTTTAGATGAAGTAATGCATCTGCAGGCCGATGTGCTGGAGCAGTATGGAGTGCCGATTAATATTGCCGAGGGTTTGCTGAAGCCAAAGATTTCTGAAATTGCCAGGAAGGTTAATCCAGTCAATGTCAACCAGTCTGTCGACGCGGCTAGGATTTTGGGTTTGAGTATTATGAATGTTCACACGCCGGCTGATAATATGGTAGCTAGTTTTTTAAAGAAGAAAACAGCGGCCAAAAAATTTGAGTATGTGGGGGAAATTCTGGACTTTCTTAAAGAGATTCCCGAGTATCGCCAAGCTATCGATTATGGCCAGAGTCCGCGGCTCTTCACCGGTCATGAAGAAAATCGATGCGGGAAAATTGCCATTACTGAAATTACCGGAGGCACGGAGGGGTCGCCCAAAGTCTATGAATATCTTTCGCGAGCCGGGATCGGAACTGTCATTAGTATGCATCAAAGCGAAGAGCATAAAGAGGCGGCGGAGAAAGCTCACCTCAACATAATTATTGCCGGCCATATGTCGTCTGATTCCATCGGAATGAATTTGTTTCTAGATGAACTTGAGAAAAGGGGAATTAAAATCGTGACTTGTTCGGGGATAACAAGAGTAAGGAGGTAATCTCTGCGAACTACGTGAATCTCTACGAATTACGGATTTCGTACGAATATACGAATCAATGCGTTATCAATAGACTGCTTGAGATTCAGCGCTAGCCGCGTAAACAAATTCATTCGTATATTCGTAAATGATTCGTAATTCGCATAGAAGAAACCCATGCGTTTTCAAAAAACCACTCTTAAAAACGGACTGCGCTTGATTACGGCGCCGATGAAAGAAACGAATACGGCGACGGTAGTTGTCGCAGTGGGAGCCGGGTCCAAATACGAGAATAAGAGCAACAACGGCATCTCTCATTTTCTGGAGCATATGTTTTTCAAGGGAACAAAGAAGCGGCCAAAGACTAAAGATATTTCGGAAGCGCTGGACAGCGTAGGCGGAGAATTTAACGCTTTTACCGGCAAGGAGCGCACGGTTTATTATGTCAAGGTAGACGCGGCGCATTTGGATTTGGCTTTGGATATAGTGAGCGACATTTACCTTAACTCCAAGCTGGAGCAAAAAGAAATTAACAAAGAACAGGGGGTAATAATTCAGGAGATTAATATGTATCAGGATACGCCGATGGTATATGTCGGGGATGTTTTTGAAAAACTGCTTTACGGCGACCAGCCGGCCGGCTGGGAGATTATTGGAACTAAGGAAAATGTAAGCCGGTTTAGAAGGCGAGATTTCACA
The DNA here is from genome assembly GCA_964543275.1 of uncultured Bdellovibrionales bacterium. Lineage (GTDB taxonomy): Bacteria > Patescibacteriota > Minisyncoccia > Moranbacterales > UBA11712 > CAZIWW01. Next base: position 11,750 of record CAZIWW010000023.1, read on the forward strand.
AATTATCTGCGCGATTTTTACACGGCTCCCAACACAGTGGTTTGCGCGGCTGGGAACTTGAAACACGATCGAGTGTTTGGGAAGGTGAAAAAACTTTTCTCTCGCGCGAGTAAAGCTAGGAGTAAGGGAAAGGCCAAAGTTTTGGAGAAGCAGTTTGTTCCTAAAGTTAAAATTAAATTTAAAAAAACGGATCAGACGCATTTGGTCTTAGGCGCGCGGGCTTATAATATGTTTCATCCGGATCGTTACGCGCTCTCGCTTCTGTCGAATATTCTGGGCGAGAGTATGAGCAGCCGTCTTTTTCTGTCGGTGCGGGAAAGGCAGGGGTTAGCCTATTATATTAGTTCTTCTTATGAAAGCTATACTGACAGCGGCTATCTGGCGGTGAAGGCGGGAGTGGACACGGATTGCGAGAAAATTAAAAAAACCGTCAAGATTATTTTGAACGAATTCAGAAAGATGCGTGACAGAAAAGTAAGCGCGAGAGAACTTAAGAAAGCTAAGGACAATATCCGCGGGAAAATGGCTATGTCGCTGGAATCATCGGACGAAGTAGCTTCATACCTAGTGAATCAAGAACTTATGAGAAGGGAAATTTTTACTCCCGATAAAGTTCTTCGGGAGTTTGATAAAGTTGGCGCGGATGATATAATGAGAGTAGCTGGGGATATTTTTATGAATAGCAAGTTAAACCTTGCTTTGATTGGGCCGATAGAGAATGGGGAGCTTTTGGAGAAGATATTAAAAATATAACCTCTTTATCCCGTTATAGAGCGGAACCCCGCCACGGCAGATGGTGAATCATTTACGAATATACGAATGAATTTGTTTACGCGGCTAGCGCTGAATCTCAAGCAGTCTATTGATAACACATTGATTCGTATATTCGTACGAAATTCGTAATTCGTAGAGAATAATATGAACCGAACCATCGAGATATCTTCCGGAACTATACTCCGAGCCATTATTATTTTACTTTTTCTCTGGCTTGTTTATCTAGTGAGGGATATTTTAATGCTGGTTTTTGTGTCAGTGATAATAGTGAGCGCTATCGATCCCGTAGTTGATTGGTTTCAAAAAAGAAAAATTCCTCGAGCCGTGACTGTTCTTTTGCTCTATATTATTTTCTTTCTCCTTTTTAGCTTTATTATTTCTTTGATGGTTCCAACGTTGGTGAACGAATTTAAAGACTTAAGTCAGAACTTCCCGGGTCTTTTGGAAAAATTATCAGTCTATTTTAAAGGTTTTCAGGAATTTGTTATCTCTCACAGCTTAGAGCAGAATGTTTCTCAATTTTTTTCTAATCTTGCCAGTCGCGTAACCCAGGCCACGCCGGGAATTTTCACCCAGACTATTTCTCTCCTTGGCGGCATTTTTTCTTTTGTAATCGTGCTTTCAGTAGCTTTCTATATGGCCATCCAAGAAAAGGGCATTAGAAAATCGGTGGCGGCTATTACTCCAGTTGAGCACCGGGAATATGTGCTGAATTTGGTCAGTCGCGTTCAGTTAAAAATGGGGAGATGGCTGCAGGGTCAGTTGTTTCTTATGCTGATTATATTTCTGCTGGTCTACGCGGGGCTGGCTATCCTTGGCGTGCCTTACGCTTTGACACTGGCTCTTTTTGCCGGACTTTTAGAAATTATCCCCTACGCCGGCCCGATTATTTCGGCTGTTCCCATAGTTTTAATTGCTTTTCTGTTTAATCCTATGACGGGCGTTCTGGCTCTGGGGCTTTTGGTTTTAGTTCAACAGTTTGAAAATCATGTGATTGTGCCGTTGATCAATAAAAGGACGGTTGGACTCAATCCGGTAGCGGTGATTGTAGCTCTTCTCATTGGCGCTAAGCTAGCTGGGGGAATAGGCGTTATTGTTGCCGTGCCGGTGGCCACTATGATCGCGGAGGTGGTGGGAGATTTGGTT
>CAZIWW010000024.1:0-12790 GCA_964543275.1 uncultured Bdellovibrionales bacterium
CAAAATCCCCCATACCATCACTTAAAGAATAACAGATTTAGCGGAAAATAAAAAAAGGGCTTGCCGAGATTCTCTCCGAAGAGAATATTTTCGACAGGCCCTAACCCACCGCGGGTTATTTGAAAAGCTCTTTCTCAGCCATGCCAGCTGTCTCACCAATACCGAGACTGCCAACGGTACCAATGATTGCCTCGATGGCAATACTTCCGGCGTAGTCAACTCCCTCAAAGGGAGCAATTACACCACTACCACCTAAAGCAGGCGCGACAGCAGCAGCAGCGGTTTCAAATACTTGGGCCACAGGACCCCGCCTGATACCACGGCGTGTCAAAAACCCATTCTCTCCACCTGGTATTGGGGTCACGTCGCTATCAAGGAAAAATGACTGAGCCAACCCACCTAATGTGGAGTCAAAGATTGTATTCTTAACAGCATTGACCCCACGACACAGCCGGTGAACCAGAAAATACTCCACCGGTGAATCAGTGCTATAGGCAAAGCCGTCGTAAGCGGCCTTTACAATATTAACTGGTAATAGCACCGTCATATTGAGCGGTACCCGACAGAGCCGGTCCTGCCTCTCCTTTGCCAGCTTGCTGGCATACCTCGCACCGATCAGCGCAACGTCGAGGTGAGCTATTTGATAGCTGTATTTTTTTACCTCTTCGTTTGCCTTATCCATCTCAGCCTGGGTTCTAATTCGCTGGTCTGCCGCGATCTCCCGCGTCTTTGCCACCGCGATTTGTGCATCTAGATCGGGGAATATTCCTGCCGTGACTGGACCTATCCCGGCACCCAGAAAAACCAAAACAAAAACAAAAAGTTTTCTTGCCATTTTGGCACCTCCACCATAAAATTTTCCCACCTCCATACAGAAGCGGGCTTAGTTTGGGAAAGACCTAGACTTTCCCTCCTGCTTTAGATTATAAACAACTTGCAACTTCGCGCAATAGCAAAACCGTCGGAGTTATCCACAGTTTGACATTTTTAAAAATGTATTGCGAAAAAGCCGCGAACGCGTTGTCTCACGGCTTTTAAAATAAAGGTTAAGATCAATTTCAAATAAAAATGTCTACACAAATCTTGCCATAGCTTAAAATGTGTAGACATTTTATGATATGATTTTATAACTCAATAACTCATCCACTTTCACTTTCGTGTGAAAAAATATCGCCAAACAGTTTATAGTGTTCTCCGATATCCGGCCTAACAGCCAATCTGTTTCCTTCTTTATTTTCCCTGGGGACTACTCTCACTTTTTCCCCATTGAACACCGTCAGCAACTTTTGGCGGAGCGCTTCAGCCGCTTCCTCCCTCTTTTGGCCTGACTTCACGGTCGCGTTAGCTGAAATAAACGCTACTCGCGAGCCGTCAGACAGGAAATTACTTTCGTGACCTGTATAAGTCATGGCCGAAGGGATTAAAGTTATTTTTTTCTTCCTAAGGTACTCTATGTCCATATCCACGATTTCGCCCTTAGTGCAGGACCAGGGATATCCCTTCTGACCTTTCGGTCCTCCCGGTCCGGTTACCAAGGCAACGGCAATAGAAATTTGATCGGCTCTCACCTCCGGCTGAACCTCATCAAGATTTCCATCAAGCATAGCCTTAATCAGAGCTCCCAGATTTCTGATCCGTCGGACAATAGGCTGAAACTCCGGTTCCCCGGGGCGAATGTTCACCTCGCATACCCTGACATCGGCGGGCTGTCCCGTCTCATCTAAAGAAACAAAACAACCTGGATAAAGAACGCAGGGCTTCAGAATTCCCTTATTCTTCATAGCAGACACCAGCGGACGGAAAATTTTTTCTCCGGCCATTTCCAGCAAACGAGGCGTTTCCGCCGGATGGGGAGAAATTGATCCCATCCCGCCGGTAATGGGATTGTTCGGACCTGCCGGGCCGGGAAAGCGTTCCGAGTAATCCATAGCCGTTGGCAAAATTTGAAAATTGCCGTTTTTGTCAACCAGTGCCGTAAAAGAAATCTCAACTCCCGACATTCGCGACTCAATAAGCAGAGGCCATTCACCCTTGCCGCAAATTCCGCGATAATCCTTCTTGTAGTCCTTCATTAACCCGTTATAAACACTCCTAATCTGCCAAGTATCCAAAATTACACGCGCTCCTTTTCCTCCCGCGCTGTACGGATACTTGAGCACCGCCCCGCCGTATTTACCGATGTACTTCAAGCAGGTTGAGAGTACGCTTTTGTAATTCCTCGCGTCCGCGACAGTCCACTCATCCGCAACCGGGACACCAGCTTGCCGAAAAAACTTTTTTGCCTCCGCTTTATCTCCTTCGATAAAAGAACCAGCACTGGTAAGTCCAATGACGCAATCGCCAAACCCGGCCTCTACGATCTCATCTACTACTCCTTGATAGAGTAAGTCCTCGGGCATAATCATAACGCAGTCCAGTTTTCCTTCCCGAAGCGCCTCAATAATTGCCTTCGCATAGGCACGGGGAGAATTGTCATCAGTCGGAATAAATTCAACCGTCCATCCCATTATTTTCGCAAAAGGCGGCATAGCCGGCATTCCGCGAAAAACAATTCCATGAAACTTATCCCGGCAGGTCTCGCTTGTAGTCATCTCCACAACCAGTGCCGCCATAAGCGTTCTGGCATCCGTGCCAACAAATCCAATTTTATTCATACAATTCACCTCCACAATTTATTTTGATTATTTAATTATAATTATCTTATTGCCAAAGAACAGTTACGCTGCGCACTATTCAAATTATTCCGACATTATCGCAAGCGAATACTTGTGACGCGGGACTTATTTAATTTTAACTCCCAATTAAAATTTCTCCAAATCCTCGTGGACAAGAAATCACAGTTGGGGTAAAATTTGGCTAAGAAGAAGTAATTTTAAAATTCCGCAAATATCACACCAAAAGGAGGATGGAGATGAAAAAGAAAGCTGGTTTAGTCTTAGCAGTAGCATGTTTCATCGCAGCATTTTTGCTGGCTGGGTGCGCTGGGCCAATCCACCAGATCGAAAGGGCAGGATTGGTACAGCTTACATCCCCCGCCTCCATAAATGCGAGGCCAGGAGGAAAATACGTCCTACTCAATTGCCGCGACAGCACTGGCCTAAACCTTAACTATCAAGGCAAAGCCACCCGTCTGCTTCGCGACAAAGGCAAGGGCGTAGTTGATAGTCTTAAAAGCGCTGATTACGCAATCAGCGCCAATGTAGCGTCGTTAAGCTACAGAAAAGACTATCGATCCGGCGGAGCTGGAGCAACTATCGGCGCCATACTCCTAGGCGGGCTCGCCGGCGGACTAACTGGAGGATTAACTGGAAGTCCCGGCTGGGGACTTGGCGCCGCAGCCATTGGCTCTGCCGCAGGCGCCGCCATCGGTTACCAGTTAGACCGGCAGGTCGCTCCCGGAATCGTAACCGCTAAAGTCCACATTCGGGTGGACGAGCGGATAAACTTCATTGGCGAACGACAAGCCGATCTCCCTGTTCCGACCAAAAAATGGCGCCGGGTGAGAAAAACAACCAAGAGTGGAAGAATTAGGAGATATGAATCCGAGACAAGTGTCGAGGAGGCGCAAACTCCAATTCGTTCCACTATAGCCGCCGCTCGATCCGGCTCCGGAACCGCGACGGTCGTCACCGACCGCCGAGTGGCTAAGTTTATTCCGCACCAGGCCGAATATGAAGTCGGCGTGGTAGTCGAAAGGACTACCACGCTCGGCGAGATAAAGCGGCGACTGGAGGATAAGGTCGCTGCGATAGTGGCTGGCGCCCTATAATATTCAATTTTTATATCGAAGCTCCGAGAAAATCGGAGCTTTAAAAATTAAAAATTGCATCATTTTTACGGCGTAGGCATAAAAAACAACGCAATTTATTTCTTCTTTAAATTTAAAAACTTTATTAGCTCTTCCGCTTCCATACAATTTAAAATATCGCTTTTCTTGGCCCAGGCGCGGCGGGCTTGAGCGACGCCTAGTTCCAGATTATGAAGCTGGGTTTTGCTGTGCGAGTCAGTGCCTATAGAAAGTTTGACACCACGCTTAATAGCCTGATAAGCGTTGAGGTCGTTTAAGTCAAGCCTATTGGGATAACAGTTTATTTCCAGCGCAGTTTTGTGCCTGGCCGCCATCTTGCATATCTCGCCAAAGTCAATTTCATAACCCGCCCTCTGGTGAATAATTCTTCCGGTCGGATGAGCAATCACATTCACATAAGGATTCTTAACGGCGCGGACAATCCTCTTAGTCATATCATTCCTATTCATCTTAAAATTAGAATGAACCGCCGCAACCACCATATCAAATCCTTTGAGATATTTTTCATCAAGCGCTATAGTGCCGTCCGAGTTAATATCCACTTCACAGCTTTTTAAAATCCTGAAACCCCTTAAGCCCTTGTTAATCCTGTCAACTTCTTTCCATTGCTTTTCAATCGTCTTTTTGTCCATCGCCCCGGCAATTACCAAGCTTCCAATATGATCAGTAACGGCAATATATTTAAGACCCTGTTTCTTAGCAGTCTCCGCCATTTCGCGGATAGTGTGCGCCCCGTCTGAATAAGCGGTATGCAGATGAAGGTCTCCCAATACCTCATCCGATTTAACAATCCTTGGCAGTTTATGTTTCAAAGCCAGCTCTATCTCCCCTTGATTTTCCCGCATTTCCGGCGGCATCCAATCAAGTCCCAGTTTTTTGTAAATTTCTTTTTCGTCACGGCCAGCAATTAATCTACTTTTTTTATCGAACAAACCGTATTCGTTTAGTTTCCATCCTTTCTTAATAGCAATTTTTCGAAGCTCAATATTGTGATCCTTATTGCCGGTAAAATACTGCTTAGCCGCTCCAAAAGATTTTTCCCGAACCACCCGAAGATCAGCGTCAATGCCAATATCCAACCTTACCGACGATTTAGTGTCGCCTTTGGCAATTATTTTCTCCACCATCGGCATTGAAGTAAAAAATTCCATCACCTCCAGCGAGTCCTTAGCAATCGCCAGAATGTCTATATCGCCCACCGTTTCTTTCATTCGGCGCACCGAGCCGCAGGTTATTACTTTCTTAACCGATTTAAGTCTCCCAATTTCTTTTTCTATAGCTCTTACGATCGGCAAAATGTAGCCTAATAAAAACCTCCCTCTATCCCCCCGAGAAAGTTCGATGGACCGCAGGATATTTTCTTCAGTTTTCTCGCCAAAATGAGGAAGGCCGCGAATTTTTTTAGCCTTGGCCGCTTTCTCTAAATCTTTTAAATTCCTAACGCCCAAATTCTCGTAAAGAGCTTTAATCATCTTCGGCCCTATCCCCTCAATAGCTTCAAAACTTTCCAAATCTACCGGCGCTTCCTTTTTAAGCTTCTCGAAAGTTTTCACCCCGCCCGTCTTAATATACTCCTCAATTTTTTCGGCCGTGCTTTCTCCGATGCCTGGAATACTTTTCAAGCCCTTTATACCGTCCGCTTTATAAATATCCGCCAAATCCCTTTCCATCGACTCAATTAATCTCGCCGCCTTCTCATAGGCCCGCGGCCGAAATTGGTCGTCCTTCATTGTGTAATACTCCGCCATCTGGTAAAAAATTTTGGCTATTTTGAAGTTAATCATAAATCTATTACAATTATACACTAATAAAAAATATTCTCGACCTCATTCCTATCCTCTTCCCAAAATTTAGGATTTCGCTGGATGTATTGACGAAGCCCTTGCTGTTAAATTATACCACATATCAAAATTAGTTTTATAATTGAAAATACAGTATAATTACTGTAACACTATTTGTAACGCTTAACTTGTCTTCCATGGCTTGGCACGCCCTTTCTCAAAAAGAAATAATAAAAAAACTAAAAACAAATCCCAAAGAAGGGCTTAGCGAGAGCGAAGCCAGAAAAAGGATCAGGAAATTCGGGCCAAACAAACTTCCAGAGAAAAAGCTTCTCGCTAAAACAAAGATACTTTTGGAACAATTTAAAAGCCCTTTGATTTATATTCTGCTCATTGCCGGAATCGTCACTTTATTCCTAAAAGATTTTGCCGATTCCATAATTATTTTCATAGCCGTCGGCTTGAATGCCGCGGTGGGATTTATTCAGGAAAACAAAGCCTCGCAGGTGCTGACTTTTCTTAAAAAGGCAGTCAAGGTAAAAGCGATCGCAATAAGAGAAGGAAAGCAAAAGGAGATTCCGCAAGAAGAGCTGGTCCCCGGGGACGTTTTTCTGTTGCGCTCCGGAGGAAAAGTTCCAGCCGACGGAAGAATAATGGAAGCTTACAATCTTAAAGTCAACGAGTCGGCTCTGACCGGCGAATGGTTGGCTTCAGAGAAAAAAGTCGGCGCTTTAAACAAAGGAACGCCATTAGCTGATAGACATAATATGATTTATGCCGGAACGGCAATCGAGGACGGTCAGGGGAAAGCTGTCGTTACTGAAACTGGCGTTAAAACAGAGATCGGAAAGATTGTCCAAGAACTCCAGGAAATCAGAGAAGAAAAAACTCCATACCAAAAAAAGCTGGCCAACTTTTCCAAGATCATCGGAGCAGTCATAATCTCAATTTCCCTGCTTATATTCCTCTGGGGATTATTTGCTGGCAAGGGATTCATAGAAATCTTTACCGTCTCGGTAGCCATGGCCGTAGCCGCTATCCCCGAAGGGCTGCCAATGGCAATGACGGTCATTCTGGCGCTAGGAATGCAGAGAATTCTTAAGAAAAAAGGATTGGTGAGAAAACTGGCTTCGGCTGAAACTCTAGGCAGCACCAGCGTTATCATCACGGACAAAACCGGGACGCTAACCGAAGCCAAGATGACCGTCTCCGGAATTTTCACCGGAACTAGTGAGCTTTTCGGAAAAAACTATGAAGATTTAAAAAATGTAGACGGCGATGACCAATCTTCTCACATCACAGCTCTAAAAATTGCTACCTTATGCAACGACGCCTTTATTGAAAATTTTGATAAGCCTATGGAGAAATGGGTCGTGCGAGGAAAGCCAACCGAGCAAGCTCTCCTTTTGGCTGGAGTTTACGCCGGTCTTTCCAAGAGAGAGCTGGAGGAAAAAGAGCCTAGAGTCGACCGACTGCCATTTGACCCGGTGCACAAATATTCAGCCACTCTGCACAAAACCGGCGGCTTGGAAAACACAGCCTATATAATGGGAGCGCCGGAGGTAATCTTAAAGAATTCGCGGTCTTTAAAAACTGACGGGACCCAAGAACCCCTCTCGCGCGACAAGCTGGAGGAACTGCGAAAGAAAAACGAGGCGCTGACTTCGCAGGGATTGAGGGTAATAGCCGTGGCTTACAAAAAAACGCGCGAAGACAAATTAAAAAATCACTTCATTAAAGATTTGGTATTCGTTGGACTTATTTCTATGCACGACCCGCTAAGAAAGGAGGCTAGATCGGCCATTCAAACCTGCCGAGAAGCCGGTATAAAACCAATTATCGCCACCGGAGATCATAAACTAACCACTAAAGCTTTGGCTTCAAAGCTGGGCTTTAACATAAAAGATAAAAATATTCTGGATGGAAAAGATTTGGAGAAAATGTCGGATAATGAGCTAGGCCAACGTCTTGACGACATTGAAATTTACGCCCGAGTCGAACCAACTCAAAAGTTAAGAATTGTTAAAGCTTGGCAGGCAAGAGGAGAAGTGGTGGCTATGACCGGAGACGGAGTCAACGACGCCCCGGCCTTAAAACAAGCCGATGTAGGAGTAGCCCTGGGCTCCGGAACCGACGTAGCCAGAGAAGTTTCCGATCTAGTTCTATTAGGCGACAGTTTTTCGGTCATCAAAACCGCCATCGAAGAAGGGAGAAGCATTCTGGACAATATCAGAAAAGTAATTACTTATCTTTTCTCCGACGCTTTTAGTGAAATTGTCCTTGTCGGCACGAGTATTATTCTTGGATTTCCCCTTCCAATAACAGCCGCTCAAATTTTGTGGGTAAATTTAGTCGAGGATGGTTTTCTAAACATTGCCTTAGCCTTTGAGCCAAAAGAAAAAGATCTTATGAAGCAGAAACCGGCCAGCCACGGAACGCCTCTCCTGAACTCGGAAATGAAATTTATTATTTTCATTATTGGCCTAGCGACCAATCTAATTCTCTTGACGGTCTTCTTTTGTCTTTTTAGACAAAACTACAACCTGGATTACATTAGAACTATGATCTTCGTTTTGTTGGGGTTCGATTCCATCTCCTATGTGTTCTCCTGCAAGAGCCTAAGGAAAAATATCTGGCACATTAATATATTTTCCAACAAATTCTTGGTCTACACCTGGCTACTGGGGCTGACTGCTTTGGTCGCCGCTGTTTACCTGCCGCCCCTAAACTTTCTGCTAAAAACAGTTCCACTTTCGCTCTCCGACTGGTGGATTATCATAGGACTGGGAATTGTAAATTTGACTTTGATTGAAAGCTCCAAGTGGTATTACATACATAAGAAAAATAAAAATAGCAGGGGTAGTTCGCGAATTGCCCATCGGGTCTAACCGCCCTAACTTTTTTCTTCGCACAACTCGCGAATTATCCCTATTAAGCTAAATAAATCAACATTTATGTTTTTGCTTCATATTCTATTATTTCTAGGCTGTTGCGTCGTTCTATACTTCGCCGGCGGCTGGATAGTTGACGGTTTAATAAGGATATCCAGATTTCTGGGCTGGCAGGAATTCGTGGTAGCTTTTATTGTAATGGCTTTCGCGGCTTCGCTGTCCAACTTATTCGTGGGTATTTCATCCGCCCTGCATGGAATTCCAGAACTTTCTTTCGGCGAAATAATCAGCGGCAATGTGCTGGATTTGACCCTAGCCGTGGCTCTGGCAATTTTATTCACCAAGGGAAATAAAAAAAGCATCCCTTCGGACGGCAAGACGACTCAACATACTTCTATCTTCACACTAATAGCCGCGCTTTTACTGGCGGTTCTGGTTCTGGACGGCAATCTGTCGAGAATAGACGGCGCGTCGCTGATCGTCTTCTTTGTCTTTTATATAATTTGGTTGTTTTCTAAAAGAGAAAGATTCACTAAGGTATTCGAGGAAAAATTAGCTCGGCCTCCGACCCTAAAAAGATTTAGGGATTTTATGAAAGATTCGGGTAAAGTGGCTTTGGGAGTAATCCTTTTACTTCTAGCCGCGGAAGGAATTGTAAGATCAGCTACCTTTTTCGCCGAAGCTTTCTATCTGCCGCTTTTTCTAGTTGGAATTTTAACCATTGGACTCGGAAATTCTCTGCCGGAGACTTATTTTGCCATCGTTTCGGCCAAGCGAGGAGAAACCCGAATGATCTTGGGGGATCTTATGGGATCGGTCATCGTGCCCACCACCTTGATTCTAGGCCTAGTGGCGCTAATTCATCCCATCAGCATTTCCAATTTTTCTCCTTTCTTTATCGCCAGAGTTTTTCTAGTAATTGCTATCTTATTCTTCTTTTTTTTCACCCGAACCGACAAAAAAATCACCCGCCGCGAAGCAGTGATTCTTCTAGGGATTTATTTGCTTTTTATGATATTTGAAATTTGGCAGGTGTAATACACAAATTCTTTCAATAAAAATATTCTCAATCTTATTTCTATCCTCTTCCCAAAATTTAGGATTTCGTTGGACGCGCTGACGAAGCCTATTCAAAGATTCTTGGTTACGGATGATATAGTCGCAGAAGGATCGTTGCCATGAGAAGTCGTTACAGCCGCGCCTTCTAATCTCCAATGTCGCCTTAGCTTTGAAACGTCTTATAATCTTCCCCGGACTTACTCCTCTAAATAACATCGGCATAACAATATATTTATCTACAAATATATCGTCAAAATAACCGTCCATTTCTCGCAAATTTTTCAGAACAATCTCGCCAACCTCGTTCAATCTCATTTCCCCGTCCACTATTTCGCCAAAAAATTCTTCTCTATCCTTCGTACAAACCGTGATAAAATAATAACCATCTTGGGAGTAATTATAATCTTTCATCCGATTCGGTTTTCGGCGCTTGATTTTCATACTTACCTCCCGCAACACTTTTTATATTTCTTCCCCGACCCGCACGGGCAAGGATCATTGCGGCCGACTTCCCGTTTGTTAATAATTGGCTGTTGGGACGAGCCTTTTGATTCCCGCTCGCTTTTCACCGCGCCGAATTGAGCCGGTTGTCCTTTGGAGCCTTGATACTTGGCGTTTTCCAAAATACTTTTTTGCGGAGCCGACTCTTCACGAACCACACCGACCTTGAAAATTGTATTCACTACCGCCGCGCGGATGCTGCCAAGTAGATTCTGAAAAAGCAGATAGCCCTCTTTTTTGTACTCCACCAGCGGATCTCTTTGCCCGTAACCGCGCAGTCCAATGCCCTCGCGCATATAATCCATATCGCTCAAGTGGTTCATCCAGAAAGTGTCAATGGCGCGAAGATAAACGGCTTTTTCAATTTGGCGCATAATTTCGGGAGTAATCTCTTGCTCCTTTTTGTTATAAGCTTCTTTAGCCAAACCTTTCAAATACTCAATCATTTTGCCAATTCTTTGGGGATCGCTGACCTCATCTTTTGATCTTTTAATATCCAACAACTTTTTGTGAACGCCTTCTTTAAGAGGAAAAATAGCGTTTACGTTCTCTGCAATTTCCTCGGTGTTCCAATCTTCGACGACTCCGGTTGTATGCACTCCGACAATTTGCTCGATATCCTCTTCAATTATGTTCAAAATCATATCTTTAATGGATTCCAGCGACAAAATTTCTTTCCGCTTCTTGTAAATCACCTCTCTCTGTTTGTTCATTACATCGTCGTACTCCAGCACATGCTTTCTAACATCAAAGTTAAATCCTTCAATTTTGGACTGGGCGCTTTCTATAGACTTGGAAATCATTTTGTTTTCAATCGGCTGATCTTCCGGGAGTCCCATCCGGTCCATAATATTTTTCATCTTATCTCCCCCGAAACGCCGCATCAATTCGTCTTCCAGCGAAACATAAAATTGGGACGAACCCGGATCGCCTTGCCGCCCGGAACGACCGCGAAGCTGATTGTCAATCCGTCGAGCCTCGTGACGCTCGGTGCCGATGATATGCAAGCCTCCCAAAGCCGTAACGCCTTCGCCAAGTTTAATATCAGTCCCACGCCCCGCCATATTAGTCGCAATAGTTACTGATCCTCTTTGTCCCGCCTTAGCAATAATTGCCGCTTCCCGCTCGTGGTTCTTAGCATTAAGAACTTCATGGGATACCCCATCCCGGCTAAGCATTTCGGATAAAACTTCCGATTTTTCAATGGCGATTGTTCCAACCAGAATTGGCTGTCCTTTCTTGTTTCTCCGCTTTATTTCTTCAATCACCGCCTTAAATTTCCCCGACTCCGTTTTATAAACTACATCGGGCAAATCCTTCCGAATCATCGGTTTGTTAGTTGGGATTTCCACCACTTCCAAGTTGTAGACTTTACTGAACTCCTCGGCGCTAGTTACGGCCGTTCCGGTCATCCCAGCCAACTTTTCATACATCCGGAAATAATTTTGGAACGTAATGGTCGCCAATGTTCGGCTCTCCCTCTGCACCTGCACATTTTCTTTAGCTTCAATAGCCTGATGCAGTCCTTCGGAATAGCGCCGGCCCGGCATCAGACGTCCGGTAAAATCATCAACAATAATAACTTCGCCGTCGCGAACTACATAATCACGATCGCGCTTAAAAAGGATATGCGCCTTAAGCGCCTGCTCCAAGTTATGAACGTAAGAAATTTTTCCAACCTCGTAGATGTTGCCTATGCCCAAAATTTTCTCTACTTTGGATATTCCGTCGTCCGTCAAGGCTACCGCCTTCATCTTTTCATCAACGTTATAATCTTCATTCTCCTTAAGTCTGGGAACAATGGAGGCGAATTGTTTATAAAGCTGAGTTGATTCGGTGTCCGGCGCGCTGATTATAAGCGGAGTGCGCGCCTCGTCTATTAAAATGCTGTCCACCTCGTCCACGATGGCAAAATTTAATTCACGCTGAACGCACTGGTTTAAATTCTGCACCATATTGTCCCGCAGATAGTCAAAGCCGAATTCATTGTTGGTGCCATAAGTGATATCAGCTAGATAAGCCTCGCGCCGCGGGACCGGCTTCAAATTTTCCATTTCCACGCTGACTTCATCGCTGTCAACCACCTTGGGCTCGTAAATAAAAGCCTGATCGTGTTGGATACAGCCAACACTCAAACCCAGAAAATGATAAATCGGTCCCATCCAATTAGTATCTCTTTTAGCCAAATAGTCATTAACGGTTATTAGATGCACTCCCTTTCCTCGTAAAGCGTTAAGATAAATAGCTAGAGTAGAAGTATGAGTTTTTCCTTCACCTGTTTTCATCTCGGCAATTTTTCCCTGATGAAGTACAATCCCGCCCATTAGCTGGACATCAAAAAGCCGCAGCCCCTGCGTTCTTTTAATAGCTTCTCGAACTACAGCAAAAGCTTCTGGTAAAATATCATCCAGGCTCTTTCCCTCTCCAAGCTGCTTCTTAAATCCAACTGTTTTAGCTTTAAGCTGTTCATCCGAAAGCTTTTCCATTCCCGACTCTAGTTGGTTTATCTCTTCCACAATTGGCTTTATTTTTTTTAACTGGCGCTCCGGCCCGCCAAAGAGTTTTTCTAAAATCACAAGTTAATTAAAATTATCAAGCCTTTTAATCTTAGAACATTTAAAGAATTTAGTAAATCCCGTGCATAAGCCCCGCCCCCGATCGCGCTCTTGAGGCAAATTAAAGTTATTTTCTCGCGATAATAGCGTAAACCGCGGAGGCGAGTAATATGTCCCAGAGCCGAGCTCTGGGAT
>CAZIWW010000025.1:0-11494 GCA_964543275.1 uncultured Bdellovibrionales bacterium
TCTGCCACCTACCCGGTTGCAACAGATTTAGCAGGCTTTGTTGCGCTATTTTTGGTTCGGGGCAAACCCCCGAACACCGAAACCAGTAGATTTATGCCGCTTCTGGCGGCACCCCGCCGCAGGCGGCGGCAGTCCGCTCCAGTTGACCGCTTTGGTATCCACCCAATAACTTCGAACTCAAAACGCAAAACGCAAAGCTTAAAGCTAAAACTAAGAAATTGCTTCGCAATAATAATTATTGTATAGAGCCATCCATCGGACTTGAGCCGATAACCCATTTGTTTGCCCGCGCCAACTTACAAGCCGGAGAGAGAATTCAAACCTCCAAACTATTGTTTATCCCGCCGTGACGGGATTCTGCCATTGAGCCAGCGGAGGGACTTGAACCCACGACCCACGGTTTACAAAACCGTTGCTCTTCCACTGAGCTACGCTGGCGTAATAAGCTCGCTAATCGCCATTTACCGACTATGTCTTCAATCTCATCTTCATCTCAATATCTCTCAAACAACTCTTTGCTTTAAGATCTCTGGGTCGCAGTTTAAGCACCATCTTGAAAGCTTCCTTGGCATCCTTAATGTTGCCCACGGCCAAACAATAATCGCCAAGCTCCCGATAAGCTTCAATGTCCTTTGGATTTTCAGCAATACGGTAAATCAGAGCGCTTTCTTTAACCTTATCCTCTTTAATCAGCGGCTTCTCTTCCGCTTTAGGCAAAACTTCCGGTTTCTCCTTGCGGGTAACCAGCTGGTCGAGAGATTGTTCCGGTCTTTTTATATCGCTGACAGGCTTCGCTTCGCTGTCAAGCGCCTCTTCTGTTTTTTTGGATTCAGCCGGCCTTTTGCCAGATCGCCTTTCCCTAATTTTAGCTAACCAACCAGCCGAAACAGCCTCCGCTTTTTTAAAAGAAAACTTCACTAGCAAAAGCAGCTTTTCTAAAATTTTTAAAACCTTCAGTCCGCAGCTTTTCAGCCTGCTTCTTTCACCACCCTTTTTAAAAGTTTGGTCAGGCGAATCTTGACTTGGCAGAAAAGCCCCCTTCTTCCTGGCCTCGGCGAATTTTTTCCCCAACACTATAACTAATGCGGTCAGAGCGACTACCAAGATTATAGGCGGGATGTAGATCCAAATGGAACTCATATTTAAATGTCTTCTTTGTTAACTTTTACAACGCTTCCGTCTTTCAGCTCGACTTTAATCTCACCTGTTAGGATATTTATTTCCTTCACTACGCCATCCGCTTCCTTTATTTTAACCGAATCTCCAATGTTTGGCATACTCTTTAAAGCTTCCTGGTATTGCTCGGCCTCGTAAGCCAAACAACACATTAGCCTTCCGCACACTCCAGAAATTCTCTCGCTTCCACGATGAAAAACCTGCTGAACTTTAGCCATTTCGGAACCGATGCTTGGCAAGTTGTTTTTAAACTTAACACAGCACAATTCTCTGCCGCAAATACCGTAACCTCCCTTCCGCCTAGTTTCGTCCCTGGCCCCGATCTGGTAGAAACGGATAGAGCGCTGAAATTTCTTGGAAAGACTTTTTACCAATTCCCTAAAATCAACTCGGCCGTCGGCTATAAAAGCGAAAGTGATACTTCCTCCATCAAAGGAAAACCCGCAGTCGACTATTTTCATCGGCAAGTTAAACTTCTTCACTTCTTTCCGGCAGACGACTAGAGCGTCTCGTTCCCTTCTCTGATGCTCTTTAATAATATTTAAATCCCTCAAGTTGGCTTTTCTAATTATTCTTACCGAGGTGTTGTTGTTATCTTGCGCCGCATCTGCATTGGCGTCCGCGACAACTGCTGATTCCGTTCCGCATTCGGTTTCTACCACCACTATTTCTCCTTCTTTAAAGTTGAAGGAACTCTTAACTTTCTTGGGATCGTCCCACCCGCGTATTTTTACAAAGATGCTATTACTCATAGAGCGTAAAGCGGCGTAGAAAGCGCTTGTCAGATAAATTAAATCTCAAACCTGCTGAATTTTTCCACTTTGATATTCTCGCCAACTTTGGAAATTTTTTCCTTTATCAAATCAGCGACAATAATCTCGGGGTTTTTGACAAACGGTTGGCTTAACAGAGATATCTCTTCAAAATGTTTTCTTATTTTTCCTTCAACGATCTTTTCCACGATATCCGCCGGCTTTTTTTCTTGGTCTAATTCCTCCCGAACAATACTTTCGTATTCCTTTCTGTCTCTTTCAGGAACAAGATCAGTTGAAATATATCGCGGATCTAAAGCGGCAATATGCATAGCCAAGTCATAAGCTAGTTCTTGGAACTCGGAATTCTTAGCCACGAAGTCTGTCTCGCAGCGAACTTCAACCAACGAACCTATTTTTTTATTGCTGTGAATATACGAAGTTACAACTCCTTCGCCAGCTTCTCTGGCAGATTTCTTGGCCGCTTTTTCTCTGCAGCTGCTCTTTAAACGCAGCTTAGCCTTTTCCATATCGCCTAGTGCCTGCTCTAGCGCCTCCTTGCATTCCATAATACTGACTCCTGTTTCTTCTCTTAGCTTTTTAACCGCGGCGGCGCTTATCTTTGTCTGGTCGCGCATAACAAAATAATAACTCGCAATTTGCAATTTGGGCTAGTTTCGCGTCTGCCAACTTGATCGTTTAAGTCAAAATTAAACCACCAATTGTTAATTAATTGCAAATTACGTTCAGTTTAATAATTACATCTTACTTGAAGCCCGTTTGTCCCGCTCCGCTTGACTCCCGACTCCCTTTATATTTTTAACCACTATTCCAAGCATAAACTCAAGAGATGAGATAGCGTCGTCGTTAGCGGGAATGGGATAATCAGCTAAAGTTGGGTCCGTATTGGTGTCCGTCAGGGCAATCACTGGAATTTTGACCTGCCTGGCTTCTTTAACGGCTAATTTGTCCCCTATAACATCAACCGCAAAAATCGCTTGAGGAAGTTTATCCATCTTTTTTATCCCTCCCATCTTCTCGTTCATTTTGTCAATCTCTTTTTTTATTTTAATTTGCTCGTATTTGGTGTACTTTTTAAATTCCCCCGCTTTTTCTTTTCTTTCCTGATCGTTTAAATATTTAATCCTGCCGGATATCTCTTTAAAATTCGTGAATGTTCCTCCCAGCCAGCGATTATTGACATAAGGCATATCTGTTTCTTTAGCCGCTTCAGCAATCAGCTTCTTCGCTTGGGGTTTGGTTCCTATAAAGAGTATTTTACCGTTATTGAAAACGATACTTCGGATAAACTCCAAAGCTTTCTCAAAAAGCGAGACTGTTTTTCCCAAATCAATAATGTGAACGTTATTTCTTACGCCAAAGATATAGGGCCGCATTTTGGGGTTCCATCGGGACTTTCTATGGCCAAAATGGACTCCCCTCTTAAGCATTTCAGAAATCGTCAACTCAAAGTCCTTATAATTAAAATCAGTCGCCGAGCTCCCGCTACTCTGGCTTTCATCAGCTTTAACTTTCTCCTCCTTGGTTTGCCCAGAATCACTTTTAGTCATTGTTTTTCCTTTAATTACTTAACACCTATCCCCTACGGATTTTACCCCGCATTAGGCGAGGACAAGGAATTTCAATAATAAGAGGATATGATTGATAGCATTTTTAATTTTAGCAATGCATACTGCTCTTGTCAATCATCGAGCATTATGCTAATCTGCAAATGTTATACCAATCAGCGAATTGCGAATGCGAAAACCAACTAATTTTTTGTTCGCGTTATTCGCAATTAGTTGATTGGCATTTATTAGCGGATTAGCATCATATCTACATGAAGAAAGACATTCACCCAAAATATTATCCGAAAGCTAAAATTATCTGCGCTTGCGGTAATGTTATAACTGTTGGTTCTACCAAGCCGGAAATGCAAGTCGAGGTTTGCAGCGCCTGCCATCCTTTTTACACCGGCAAAAAGAAACTGGTTGACACCACCGGCCAGGTTGATCGATTTAAGAAACGAATGGAAAAAACCGTTGAAATTAAGACCGAAGCGGAAAAAAAGAAGAAGTCTAAAAAGAAAGCTATCATCTCCAAGCCAACATCGAAGAAAAAGACAAAACCGGCTATAAAAAAGAAGGGGGCTTCGAAGAAGAAACCGCCGAAAAAGAAAAAGTAAGCACATAAAAAAATCTGGCCCAAAAACCAGATTTTTTTATACTCTCTAAGTCAAGACGGAGGCAAAGCGGATGGATATAACGTAAACGTATCAGCGTATGCGATGTTTTTTGCCCGCCTCCCTTATTGCTCTACCAAAAGAAAAAGGCAAAAAATTTTGGTGAGGAGCGAGCCGAGCCCCAAACCGTATATCCATTGTTATCCAAAATGAAGCGACAGAAGAGAGCAAACGAAGCGGGCGCATTTCTATTTCAATGATTCTATGATCTCATCCAGACTCAACCTTAACGGCTCTTCCTCATTATAGATCCACATTTTACCTCTAATAATTTTGCCTTGAAATTTGCCGCCTAATTTTTCCCGCAATTTATTTTCATCTAACTCCTTATCTTTTAGTGTTACCGCGAAACTTTTACCCGGACTAATGTTAATAATGCCATCATACTTAACATAAGCGGCTGAGGCCCCAACTCTTAATTCGTTGTTTTCATTTATTACTACTTTGCCATAAGAAGTATCAATAATCTTGCCATCCCTTTCCATTTCAGCTAATTTTGTCATTGCTTCATCAACTATTCTTTGCTGTTTTTCAGCGATTTCCTTAAGTCCATATTTTTTAAATTCTTCAGGAGTTAATTCCTCGATTGGGGATTCATGGTCTTTAAAATAATCAACTAATTGTTTAAGTTTTAGACCCCTTTGTAATCCCAGCAGAGTTTTAGCGCTTCTTAGAAATTCCTCCGGCGGGTATTGGCGGTTATCTATTTTAGTTACAAAATCAACCACTTTATCCATTGCGTCTGATTTCTTCAGCATTCCTAAATCCACCATTGTTTTATACATAATTTCAGTAGTGGAGGTTACTTTATCAATCCCTTTTTTATGGTGGTCAAAATAGGCTGTGTAGGTATCATCATTATAAACAACGCCGAATTGATCTCCAGTATCTAGATTAATCGCTCCTTTCACTGATCCTCCTGGTTTCACATATTTTAGATTACTAACATCAATGCCAGCTTCTTTTAGAATCCCGAGAGCAGTGTTGCCGTCTAAGTCAGTAAACGGCTTTAATACTCTTTCTCCTTTTTCTTTGTCATAGGCTAATACTCCTGACACGGCAAAATCTTTCCACAACTCTCTTGTTTTCTCAGTAAATTTTTTGTTACCTTCTTCTAAGGTAGCGGCATTTAATTCTTCCCAAGAAGAAACTTTATCCAGAGTAATTTTGGCCGCTTCTCTGGAGTAGGTGAATTCTTTTTCAGACATATATTTTCCTTCATTGTTTACATTCATCCTTTATTTATAGAGATAAAAGTAAACATTAAAAAAATTATTAGATTCGCTTTCAATAAATTTTCCCCTCTAATAATAAAAATCAAATTTCTTTGCTTATTATACCAGAAATCTTTTAGAAAACAAAAAAATCATTTCACGCAATATATGCGTATATCGGAAGTTCGCCGAAACGGAGCGAAGGCGCAGTATGACGCAGGGCGAGCGCCTAATGTTCTAAGATTTCAAGTTTTGTTTTATCTTTATTCGCAAGAAGCCAGGCTTTTCCACCTATTGGGAAAGTAATATGTGGAGCTGTGTGCCCAAAATCAACACCCGCTATTACAGGAATATCATTTAGTTCCTTTTTTGTTTTGATGATTTTAGTTAATAATCTTTTAGCCATTTCCGATGCTTTTTGAAATCTTCCTATAACAATACCCTTAACTCCATCAAAATCAGGCAAGTGAATCAAAGACTGTAAATCTCTATCAAAATGTTGTGGTTTTGATTCTTCATCGTCTTCAATAAATAAAATTGTATTTTTCAAACTTGGCATAAATTCTGTACCTTGCAATAAATTTAATGTACAAAGATTCCCTCCGATTATCGTCCCTTCTGCTTTACCTTCATTGATAACTAAAAATCCTTTATTTTTAATAAATTCTCTTTTTTCTTGATCTTTATACCATTCGTCATCGCTCCACTCTTTTGATGGCTTTACTTCAAAAGGACTTTTTTCCATTACGCATTTTTTAAAACACTCTATTGTATAATCAAGACCTTTTAGCATTCCAAATGTTGAAAAATGAGGTCCAGAATATGTTACTAAGCCAACTTTTTTGAAAATAGCATTCTGCAATGCTGTTATATCAGAATATCCACACAGTATTTTCGGATTAGATTTTATTAAATTGTAGTCCAAACATTTCAATAGTTGATTGGAATTAAATCCACCAATTGTTGTTAAAATTCCTTTTACATTTTTGTCTGAAAAAGCTTCATGAATATCTTCTAATCTGTGTTCAATTGAAAAAGAGTTAAATTCATCACACCCTTCAGCATGTTTAGAAAAAGTTACTTTAAACCCCATTTCCCTAAGTTTTCTCAAAGCAATATCTCGAACTTCTTGTGAAATTATAGCAAGACTTCTTGCTGGAGAGATTATTATTATTTTATCTCCTTCTTTTAGTTTTTGAGATATCATGTTAAATAATAATTACAGGTTATATTTATTAATGTTTTGGAATTTCGCCAGCCCGAGTAATATCGCACACAATATATTTTCACAAAATAAATGTATTTGGACCCAAATCCATAAAAAAGGAGGTATGTAATGCAAAAGTTCATTAAATCATCAAAAAGTGTTATCGTGGCGGCTGATGTTCCCAATCTCGGGGCGTTGAAAAATTTGGCCAGCGAAGTCAAAGGCGTGCCAGGTATCGGCGGTTTCAAAATCGGTTTCAGAATGGCATTTAAGAATGTCATGACTGCCGTTCATACCATTCAAAGCGCGTATGGACCTAATGCGGTGGTCATCTACGACCACCAGAAGGCGGGCAACGACATTCCAGCCATGGGCAAAGGCTTTGCAGAAGACCTGAAAAAGGCGGGCGTGAGCGCTGTCATTTTGTTTCCGTTCGCAGGCCCTGAAACCCAAACGGTTTGGACAAAAGCCTGTTTTGAAGCCGGATTACAGGTGCTAACAGGCGGAATCATGACTCATCCCAAATTTCTGGTCAGCGAAGGCGGCTATATTGCCGATGAAGCGCCAGAAAGGATTTTCCGTCTGGCATGCGAACTGGGCGTCAATCATTTCGTCGTGCCGGGAAACAAGCTCGACTGGGTCAGAAAGCTTAGGAATGTACTCATCGAAGTACTTGGCGAGGGCAATTATGCATTGTTAGCGCCCGGTTTCATCGCGCAGAATGGTGATATTTCGGAATGTGGCGCGGTGGCCGGCGATAACTGGCACGCCATTGTGGGATCTGGAATATACAAGGCCGAAAACATCAGAGAGGCCGCCACGATGATTACCAAGCAAATCGTTTGATTTAAACATCCAGACGTTTATCAATGGCCAGCTCAATCTATGGGTTGGTCATTTTTATTAGAGAAAATTTAAAATATCCACATCGAATTTCGTATAACGTTTGCGTATATCTGATGTTTTTGTCCCGCTTCATTATTATTTTTAATCAATAGAAAAGGGACAAAAATATGGGTGAAAAAGTTTTGCGCTCATTATTATTCAATAAATGCAAAACTTTTGAACCAGATATTCCTTGTTATGTGATGTGCCTGACAATTTCAACGCTTTTTTGCTACCATGCGTTTTCTGTATTCTTCCGAACTCATAATTTTACGCATATCGGTTATCTTTTCAGTAAATTCAATACCATTTAAATGATCATATTCATGCTGAATTACACGAGCGAGCATACCATCTGCTTTGAGTCTAAATTTGTTGCCGTTTTCATCAGTAGCCTCAATGATTATTTTTTCTGGACGACGGACGGGTGCGAAAAGCTTAGCATAGGCAACACTACCACAACCCTCGTATATCACGACCTCTTTTTTAGATGACCAAACAATTTCAGGATTGATATATACACGAAGCTTATCAGTAGGCAAATTACGGTATTTAGTTTTACGAACTTCTGTAACGAATATTCTAAGTTTTTCGCCTATCTGTGAAGCTGCTATACCAATTAAATCGTGATGACGCGCAGAATCAACCAAGTTGGTTATTACTCGCTTCGTTTCTGCCGAATTAATTGAGGTAACAAATTTAGACGGTCGACTTAACATTGGATTGCCTATTTGTATTATTTCCTTAACTATCATGGTATTGAATTTAATAAAAAATTGTCAGGCATTTCACATAACATTTAGAGATATGCGAAGTTTTGCGGAGTGAAACGGAGCAAAATTTGGAGAAATGGCGAGCCGAGCCATTTCTTGCATATCCCTCTTGTTATACGCCCCGACGACTGAAAGAAGGAGAGCGCAGCGTGGCACGAAGCGTAGCGGAGTGAGTTCAAAAAATATTTTTCGTTCTCATTTATCCGATAGGCTTTCCTTATTAATTATAAATTTGATTTTTTCTGTTTTGAAAAATGAAAGAGGGGTTAGGGGTGAATTTCATTTTTCAAATTTCCTTATTGTTTAAATTAAAAATTTCGTATAGAGATTATTATCGGGCATAAAGTATAAATTATAGTCTTTATGTTCCAAGAAAACAATTTTATCTTTTTTGAAATTGTAAACTTCTTTTAATTTATTTTTTAACCGATTAAAGTTTCCTTTATCATCAAAGCCAAAAAGTTCTTTAAAAGTTATCTCAAAATTATTCTTTTTGCAAAAATTAACAATCTCTTTAATCTCTTCAAAAGATGTTTCTTGCATTATGATTTTTGCTAATCTAATTTTAATCTTTTTTGGATATTTTATAATTTTATATCTTACTTCTTCAAGATTATCAAAAGAAAAAACAATTTTATTTATATTTTTTAAAAGAAATTTATCAAAAATAAATTCCCTTGTATGAACATCAACCAATTTATTATACTTTTTGCATATTCCAAAAAGTTTTTTCCACCATTTTTTATTTTTGTTGAAATCATATAAGGGGTCTAATCCTCCAGAAACATTTATTTTATTTCCTGAATACCAATGAATTAATTCTTCTAATTTTGTCCAATTAGTATTTTCATAAGTTGTTTTTAGGTTGTTTAATTTATGGAATCTTTTCCACACGCAATAACCATGATTACATCTGCATCCAAAAGCGGTGATTATTGAAAATCCTAAATTCTTAGAATTGTGTATTTTTTTTATCTCAGTAGCAGAAATATTAAAAAATCTCTTACTTAGTATTTCTGTTTTTATTCCCTTGCTTTTCCAAAATTTTTTAACTTCTTTTGGAAGTTCTGGTCCGCCAACAACTAAATCTATCTTGCCGAATTTTTTTGCATTTTCATAAGTTGGAGGCAAACAACCTTGGAAAGTTGGTTTTATGCACTTATGCCTAGTAATGATAATTCTATTTTTGAAATTTTTTAGATCATCCAAAAAGATTTTTTTTCTAAATTCAAAAGAAAAAGGATTATTCAAATCTTTTTTTCTTGTATCTAAAGAAATAATCAAATTTGATTTTGGATATTTTTTTAGAAAGAATTTAATTAATTCTATGTGTCCTTTGTGTGGCGGTTGAAACCTGCCATGATATAAGATATTCATATTATTTTCCATTTTTATTTTCTAAAAATATATGAGCCAATTGACCACAACATAAACCTGCTTCTTCGCATTTTGCTATCGCATCAATTACAGTCGGGATTTTATGTTTTTTAAATTCCTCTCCCAATTTTACTAAATCCTCATAATTTGAATAATTAGCGTAAGTTTCCAAATTATTTTTATTTGCATTTTTTGTATTATTCAAAGGAATAAGTTTAACCATAAACTTTTTAGGATTTAATCCTAAGCTCACCAAATAATCCACATCCATAGGGACACCTTTCATAACTATAAAATTTAAAGTAATTGTTCTATTGTGTATATCTTTTTTGTTGATATATTCAATGATCTCTTTAATTGTTAAAACATCGGCCCCACCAAAAAGTTTTTTTCTTAGATCTTCATCAGTAGAATTACAACTAATTTGAAAATGCAAAAATCCATTATAAGTTTTCTCTTTGAGTTCAATCACTTTATCAATTACATCAAAACCTGTTTTCCCCTCTATTGTTTTTCTTGGTAAAATAGAATTAAAACAAGGAAGCCAATTAAAATTTCTCTTTAATGATTTTGAAATTCTGGGCAAACTTTTCATCGCGGACAAAACATTTTTTAGATTGTGGGCTGGTTCTCCCATTCTAGCAAAACCAATTTTTACTTTGTTTGATTTTTTAACATAAGGTGTATTTTCTAATAAAAATTTAACTTGGTCTTCAATTTCCTTTTGAGTTAAATTCCCTTTAAATTTTAATGGAGAAACATCGCAAAACTTACAATTATGCGGACAACCTTTTTGAGTTGAAACTGTTAATAACCATTTCTCTTCATATGGTTTAAGATGTTTCCAAATAATATATGGGTCTTGACTATTTCTTACTTTCCAATGTTCTTTTCCGCTCACAGAGACATCTCTCATTTCTGTGCATTCTATTGGATAACTATCTTTTGTTTTCAACATAAAGACCCTTCCGCTAGGAAGATAAAATGCTTCTTCAAATTTTAGGTTTAGTGTTGCCATATGATTTAGTTGTTGGATTAAATTAATAAAGTTTTCGGAGCGAAGCGGAGGAAAACACAATATTATCCCCCTCTATAATAAAAGAAAAAATCAAATTTATTCCCCTTTTTAGAAAGCCTATCTTCATTATACATCGAGAAAAATATTTTTTGAATTGCGTATAACGTACGCGATTATCTGAAGTTCTGCGTAGCAGAATTTGGGGATTTTTCGCAGGAAAATCCCAGATAATCGCTATTATACGTCCTGAAGAAAATCTTTGATTTTCTGAGAGCCTGCAAGGCGTGGTTCGAGCCGAAGGCGAGAAAGTCAAGATGGTGCTTAGGTTGGGCACTTAATCTGAAAAAATTTTGAGCATCTCGTTTAATTCTTCGGGAGATAAATCTTTGAAAACATCCTTTTCAAAAATCTGACATTTTTCATACAACTCATCGAAAAGTTCCCTTGGATGTAAATGAACATGCAAATGATTAACTTTTAGATTATCTTGTTTTTGAAAAGGTCTATAATTTATTCTTATGTCACAACCAGAAGCTATTTTGCTCAAAATTTTTTCTTGAAATTCCACAATTGTTTCAAATAATTCTTTTTGTTCTTCTTTATTCAATTCAGAGAGTTTTTCAACATGCCTTTTTGGAACAATCAAAAGATGCCATGGCATTAAACGAGGATTGCTAAAAATAACTCTAACAAATTGTTTATCTTCTAAAATCCGAGTTTTCTCTGAATTGATATTACAAAAAGGGCAATCCATATGATTATAGAATTTCACAATTATTTAAAATGTTTTGTTTTCAAGCAGGCTTCGGCATTTCGTATAACGTCAGGGATATACGAAGTTTTTCTGGAA
>CAZIWW010000026.1:0-10958 GCA_964543275.1 uncultured Bdellovibrionales bacterium
CCCAGTTCCAAAGTAAGAGATATTTTTTATCCAGACAGTTTTAATGAACAGAGGCCAATGGATAATGATCAATGAACAGAGGTTAATGAATTTATTTCACTGTCTTTCACCGAATTATTATTCGTTGCTTGTTGTTCATTGACAACGCATTGACCGTCGGGTCGTTTTTTGCTAAGTTAATTGAGGCTAAATTCTTATCGGTTATGTTCTTAGCTTAGTGAATACCAGCCCGCTTTGGCTTTTGCCCTCGTGGTGAAACGGATATCACGCTTGGCTTCGGACCAAGAATTTTGGGTTCGAATCCTAACGAGGGCGCAGGCAATGGCGGGCAGGTCGAACCGTAAGGTTTGTGAGTTTTATCCCGTTGGACTGCGGAACGGCTTCTTTCCCGACGCGCTTTATGCGGGATACCGGAAGGTTGTGGGTTTAAGTTTCTCAAGACGCGCGCGGTTTTCGATAACAAAATCGCCCAACTGCTGGGCGATTTTTTGTGGTTGAAGATTATTGAGTGGGTGACCACTGGGAATTGAACCCAGATATTCGGGACCACAACCCGATGTTCTGCCATTGAACTATAGTCACCATATTTTGGAAATCCGAAATCTAAATATCGAAGTCCGAAACAAATCCAAAATCTAAAATCCAAATATTCAAAACTTCTTAGCCAGATTTTGGATTTTGGTCATTTGAATTTTGATATTATTTCGGATTTCGATATTCGGATTTAGAATTTTCTAAATCTGTGCACCCACCAGGGCTCGAACCTGGGACCATTTGCTTAAGAGGCAACTGCTCTACCAACTGAGCTATGGGTGCATACTGTGCGGTATGCAGAATGCATTTTTTTGGAATCAGTTGCTGGTCCTGTAGTTAAATGCGAGCATTTATACTTCGGAGAGCTAACGACGCGACTAATATATTGTACCCCCAGTAGGAATTGAACCCACATCTAGAGCTTAGAAGGCTCCCGCTCTATCCGTTGAGCTATGGGGGCAAGATAGGCAGCTTGCAACCAGTAATTATAATTGAACTTACTTTCTGCGTCAAACCGTCTTGTCAATTGGCAGTCCTCGCCGGCGGGGCAGTCTCGTGGAGCTTCACAATCCATGCGCTTTTTTATATTCTTTCCACTCCCTCTTTGACCAGCCATCCGGCTTTTCGAGGATTTTTTCCTCGCCGGAGTGGGGGTAATTTTCGGGGGAGTCGTAACTGCTTTTGAAAGTATCTTTTCGGATCAGATTTCCGTCTTTGTCATAAACTTCCTGATAAACCACTGTTTTCATTGCTCCCGCTTCGCCTCGAGCTGTAACATATGGGCCAAGTATTTTCACCTGTCGTCCATCGCTGGTGCCGTAAAAGTCAAAGGAAATTTGAGCGCCTTGAATACGTGACTGAATAAGAATGTGACTCGGTGTGTCGTTGATGAATTTAAGATCCGGGCTGGGAATATAAACGGTGGCGTCCAATCCTTGTGGATTGTAATAATGAACCGGATAAGCGTGCGGGGTGCGGGCGGTAATCTTTAGGCCTGAATTGATAGCCGCTCTAAACATAGTCGTGGAAATTTGACACATTCCGCCTCCGTATTCCGGGATGGTTTTATCTGGCTTGATTACCAATTCGGGGAGATAACCGGCGGATGCGTCAATTGGTCCGACGGTTTTTACAAAAGAGAACTCTTCGCCGGGTTTAATAAGCACCCCGTTAAATTTAGAAGCGCCTATTCTGATATTGTGAATTCTATTGCGTGGAGAGCCGCGAAAATTGGAAGTGCCGGTGCCAATGAGCTCTTTAATTCCGTATCGTTCTATATTTTCACTTGACACTTCCGGCTCAAGCGTTGTGACGGGAAGCTTGATATCCTTTTGAAAGGGATTATCTTTTAAGGCATTGATGATTTTGTCCCCGCTCTCTTTAGTGGCTATTTCGTAGCCGTCTTTGCTTAGGGAAAAAACAGAAACTTTTTTTTCTTCAAAGACAAGACGGGCATTTTGGGGAGCGACGCGGGTTTTTTCCCTGACTTTATTAAGATAACTTTTAAGCTCTTCTTCTTTGATGGCCAGGCTGGTGGATATTTTAATGTGGTAGCGTTCCTGCTCGCGGTTTAAGAAGCGGTAATAAATTTTAAGTCCGGGACGGTCGGCAGGATAGAAATTTATGTTTTCTATTTCGGAGCGATAATTTGGATTAAAGCTAAGAGCGGGTCTGATTTTTATCCAATTCAGCAAGGTTTCTTTTCCCGCCGAGACCTTTTTATCTTGAATGTGGAAACAGATGGGCGAGCCAATTATCTTTTGGACGTCTTCAGTAGAAAAACTTCCCAAGCTTGTTTCCCGCGCTTGGCTGACAGAGGGAATGGCTACGGTGAGTATGGATATAAAAAAAATTTTTTTGACTGTATTGCGAATTACTATTGTCATATTTAGATTTCAGGCAGTATAGGCTATAGGCAGCCTGCCTGATCAAGAAACTATTGGTCATTTAGGCGGGCAGAACCAGTTTTGGTTAAAAATTATAAACTTTCGCTTTCTTACAATCCAAGACTTTAATCTAAGCATAAATCAAAATTTGTTAAATTACAAACGAAACGATAATAAAATCCGACTTTAGAAGCGCCTAAAGTCGGATTTTTGCTATTGAAGATTTTTTGCGATTTCTAAAATCCTCTCACCTGAATTTTCTTAGTCTTAGTAACATCGGCCTTTGGAAGGCGAATGGTAAGAATTCCATTTTTCATCGTGGCTTCGGCTTTGTCAGCGATGACTTCCATAGGCAAAATCACCGAGCGGGAAAAAGTTCCCCAGTAGCATTCTTGGTAGTAATAGTTTTCGCTCTCGACTTTTTCTTCGCTTTTTCTCTCGCCGCGAATGGTAACCATGTCGTTATTGATGGTAACGTCGAGGTCTTCCGGCTTCACTCCGGCGATGGTTGACTTGATGACTATGTCATTCTCGGTTTGATAGACATCAATGGTCAGCTGGCCTTCTGAATCGCCAGCCCAGCTTTCATCCTCGGCCGGCGCGCCTTGCGACGAAGGCTCAACAGCGTAATCATCTGATGAACTGGATTGAGGCTGAATAGTGCGGCCGGCCGAAGGCGGAGATGCTGCTTGGTAGGCTTTGTCTTGATTTTCCTCCTCGCTTATTTTTCTAGCGCCGGTTAATCTTTCAAAGAATGATTTTTTTTCTTTCATAGTTGTGATGTTGGATAAATTAATTAAAAGCTTAAGTCTAAAGAAAGTATATAATCATTTTAGTATTTAATCAAGCTTGCGGAAATTAAAGGCTAGGATGACTAGATTTATTAAAAAAGCGATGGATAAAATAAGAATAAGAAGAAAATCAGTAAAGCCGCTTTTTTGGATGATGAGAAAGTTGTACAAAAAGTGAATAATGATGGGGAAGAAGATTGTTTTCAAGAAAAAAAATCTTGGGCTGAATAACCGAGCGGAGATGACCGCTCCTATTAAAAGAGCGGTTAAAATATGGACAAGAACGATAGTGGTTAAGGAAAAAAATATTTCTTGATTCAAAACTCTTAACTCGGCTAAATACGAAGGGTTGGAGAAGAGAATCAGAGCTGTTTCGGCGAGTCCCCAAAAGAGTCCAATGGCGGCGGCCGAGAGGACAAATTTAAATCCTCTTATCGCTAAGCTGGATCGCAGAACAAATCGGATTGCCAGATATTTTAAGCTTTCTTCAATAATCACCGAGACTATAAGGAACAAGCTAATTTGATGATAGAAAGTCAGGACAACTTCCCGCTGCCAGATGGTGTCTGCCAAAATAGCTATTACTTGTTCAATCAGCGCGGCGGCGGCGGCGATTAAAATTCCTAAGATTGGGACTTTGATTAGGGTCAGCATCTACTTACTTGTTATCCCGACCAAGTCCCGCCTAGGCGTGACGCGTGGAGGGATCTACATTATTAAAGCTCTTCGGATAAACCCAGCCACAAAGGGTTGAATTTATCAATGAGATTTATTTTCTTTTCTCTTCGCCATTTTTTGAGTTGCTTTTCTCTTTCAATAGCGCTGGCGACGTTGCTTGTTTGTTCGTAATAAACTAATTTATCTACATTGTACTTCCCAGTAAATCCTTTAATCTTCTTATTTTTATGTTCCAAAACTCTTCTGGGCAGATTGCCTGTCACGCCTATGTATGAAGTTCTGGAGTAATTGGTCATTATGTAAACGTAGTATTGCCTCATAGATTGAGTTTGGTTGCTTAAGTCGCATAGATCTTTCCGCTCTCCCGTCCTTCGTTAAGGGTGGGATCGGTCGGGATGACAAGTAGAGTTATTTTCCTACAACTTTAAACTAGCGTCTGCTTCTAAATTTTTCCAGTTATCGTAAAAGATTTTTTTATTTCTGGTCAGAGTGTAGCGAAAATATCCGGCGGCGCCAATCATAGCGGCATTGTCGAGAGAGTATTTTGTGTCTGGTATTTGGCATCTGGTATTTTGTGTCTTAGTTTTTATTGCTTCTCCAAGCTGTTTTCGCAGTTCCTGGTTGGCGGATACTCCGCCGCCTAATAAAATAGTCTTGGGCTTGTATTTCTTGGCGGCTTGGATAGTTTTGGAAATTAGAACATCAATAACGGCCTGTTGGAATTCGCGGCATAAAGCTTGAAGGTGTTTTTTGTTTTTTAAAATTTCAGGATTGTCTCTCACGGTGTAAAGCGCGGCGGTCTTGAGGCCGGAGAAAGAGAAATTGAGATTTTTGGAATTAATCATTGGTCTTGGCAGTTTAAAAATTCGGCTTTGAGAAATCCCGACAACTTGTTTGTCGGGAGTGGAAAGCCGGGCTTTGCGCGAGGTCTTTAGATATTTTTCCGCAAGCTCGGAAATAATCGGTCCTCCGGGGTAACCCAATCCGAGAATCTTGGCAACTTTGTCAAAAGCCTCGCCGGCCGCGTCGTCCAGAGTTTCTCCAATAATTTTATAATCCAGATGCTTTTTCATAAAAATTAATTGCGTATGTCCGCCGGAAACAATAAGCGCCAAAATAGGAAATTTTGTTTCCGCTTGTTTTGGATTTTGGATTTGGGATTTTGGATTTACGCCAACGAAGTTGGCGTAAATGTGTCCTTCAATATGATGAATTCCAACTAGCGGTTTTTTCCAGACGTAAGCCAGCGCTTTGGCGGCGTTGGCGCCGATAAGAAGGGCTGGAATGAGTCCGGGTCCTTGAGTCGCAGCGATTAAGCTGATATCTTCGGAGCGAGTTTTAGTATCGTTAAGCAGTTTCTCTAGAAGCGGAATAAGATTTTTAATGTGTTCTCTGGCGGCTAAATTAGGAACTACTCCGCCGAAAGGGGAATGAGTTTTAACTTGAGAGGAAACTAAATTTTTCACAACCCGAAGCTCACTGTTTCTGGCTTCAACCAAGGCGACGGCGGTTTCATCGCAGGAAGTTTCAATGCCTAGGATCAACATATGTTAAACACTAATAAAACTAATAGAGGCACTAATCAAACGAAATGTTAAATTAAGATTGGATTTAGTTTAAATTTGATGTTACCTTAGCATTATAAGTTAGTGTGGCGTATATTTCAATATGTCTAAAGATAAATTGCGAGACAAGTCGGACAATGACCTGGTGGAGTATATTCTGACGAAGGACCCGGAGGCTTTTTCCGAATTGGTGAACCGCTATCAGGGGAAGATTTCTGTTTATTTGAAGAGGATGATTGGCAATGAGGCCGAGGTTAAGGACGCGCTTCAGGAAGTTTTTGTCAAGGTTTTTGAAAACCTTAGCCGTTTTGATTCTTCCAGAAAATTTTCTTCTTGGATTTACAGGATTGCTCACAATGAAGCGGTGAATTTTATAAAAAAAAGGCAGCGGCGAAAGACAATCCAATGGGAAGATTTCCTTTCTTATTACAAGTGGGCGGAAGATAAGAATGAAGATATGGAAGATCTATGGTTGGAAAGAGAGCATAAAGAAAAGTTGAAACAGGCTTTTAAAAAGCTTTCGCCGAAATATAAGGAAGTTGCGAAGTTGAGATTTTTTGAAAACAAGTCTTACGAAGAAATTAGCAGGGCTTTGGGCAAGCCGGTAAACACAGTAGGGACTTTAGTAAACCGAGCTAAGAAGAAGTTAAAAGAGATGATTAAAAAAGAGGGAGAGCAGGCGTAGCTCTCTTTATAATCCAAACAAAAATCCCGCAATTTCTCATCACGGGATTTTTTATAGCTCCAAAACAGAACTTTTATTGCCCCAGCACGGAGTCTTTGAGCTTCTTAAGCACTCGAGCTTTTACGACAGTCTTGGCGGGGATCATAATTTCCTCTCCGGTAGCCGGATTGCGTCCCTTTCTAGCCTTCCTGTCTTTCTTTTCAATCTTTACTAGAGTGGGAATTTCGACCGGCTCGTTTTTAACCGTCTTCTTGACAATCTCGACCATGCTTTCAATGACAGCTGTCACGTCTTTCTTGGCGAGATTGGTGTCAGAGACAATTGCCTCTACGAGTTCTTTCTTCTTCATTTGTGCTTTTGTTAATTATAAGTTAATTTAGACAAGCTTATGTCTAACGGTTTGAATAATAGCATAGTTTGAAAAAATAAGGCAATAGCGGGATAAGAGAGAGCTGCTATAATTGTCAAGCCAGCTGTAATTATATAAGAAGGCTGGAATTGGAGCAAATTTGCGTACAGCTAACACCATAAGGTGATACTTGGTATAGATTGGGGTTGCATCTGTTAACTATCAACCAAGATGTATATGCCCAAGTCTAAATATCCAAAAGAACAGCGATTTCGATGGCGCCAGCAAGCTGATAAATATCATCGTCTGGTAAAGGAGGTTTGCCAAATCTTCGGGGTATCCAGGAAATGCAATATAAATGGAGAACCCGTGATTTTGGATTGTTCTTTAACAACAACAACTTTAACCTAAATCACAGAAGAGGAAGGAGGTGGTGCAGATGTTCTACTTTCTGCCAGAAGATTTTGAGGATCTGAATGATCAAATTGAGCGAATCCGTGAAAAGATGAAAGAATTTGGCAGGGAAGCTGGAGAAAGCTGTCAAGAGGGAGCGGAAACGTGGCACGATAACTTTGCCTTTGAGGAGAGTCAGCGCCAGCAGTATATGTGGTCAAAGAGGTTGCGGGAGTTAATTCATATTAGGGACAACGCGTGCGTAATACGGCCGAGTCCTCAAGGCGATAAGGCAAGCATAGGCCGCGTGGTGACAATACGAGATGTCACTACCGGAGAAACTCAAACCTTCAAAATAGGCAGCTACATGATTTTCGGGGAAAGAGAAGGGGTGTCGTATAATGCCCCATTGGCGCGGACGTTGATTGGATCCGAGGTTGACGATGAAAGAACCGGAAAGATCGGAGACAGGCAAAAGACATTCAGGATTCTCAAAATCGAATAAATTCAACAAAAAATGGCGCTGATCGTTTATTATTCAGCGCCTTTTTCTTTTGGATAAAGTGAATCTTCGTCTAGGGCTAAAGCTTCCGCAAGCGGATAATGTACATTGTTGCCAAGCTTAAAAAAGCTTTTATCACGAATTATGCTTTTTATCAGTTTGCCTATTTTAGAATTAGAAGATTCATCAAATAGAATAAATTTTTTATTTTTATGATGACTTCGTGAATAAGAATAAAGCTTTTTTGATAAAAAGGTTTTTCCGGCGCCATCAGCTCTTTCTATGACAATCCAAGATATTTTTTCATTTTTTTCAATCATTTTGCCTCCAATAACGAAATTATATCAAATGTTTTTTTGATCACATTTTTTGTCGCTTCAGTGAAGTTATATTTGTCAGTTTCTTCTTTTGAAATCCAAGCGTAGTTTTGGTGTTCATCGCTTAGTTTTATATCTGCGCCGCTTATTGGCTTTACCAGAAAATTGATTTGGGTTGAGTCGCGAATTTCTCTCTCTTTTTCTATCTGATAATCAAAAACTGAAAACGGCATAATAATCTCCACATCAATACCGGTTTCTTCTTTAACTTCTCTTATTAAAGAAGCATCCGACGACTCTAGTAATTCTCTTTTCCCGCTCGGAAGCTCCCACATGCCGGGATAAATTTCCTCGTTTTCATGTCGTTGCAAAATTAAAATTTTTCCATCTTTTATTACCGCGCCTCCTAAAACTATTTTTTGAATAACTTGTTTATTGCTCATAATAAATCTTGATAATATTTAGTGACTTTTTTAATGCCGCGGACATATGCGTCGACGACCATTTTATCTTCTTTGAATGCCCACACCGGCATTTTCAGGGCGTTTTTGTAAAATCTTTCTGCAGCCGGAAAATCACCTTTTTTATAGAAAAAGGGAAATTTTTTGTAGATAGGAAATAATTCCTGCGGACTTTGGAAAAGAGGCAAGAGATTCAATGGGCAAGTTGATCCCGGCCGATCCATTTCTGCTAAGCCCTCTGCTTGCAAAGCTCTAAAAAATACGTCTATTGGAAGTCTATCCAATTCTTCCCGCTTATACTGAAATATAAGTCCATACCATGATGGCTGAATGTCAGAGTTTAGCTTAGGAACAGATAGCCCCTTAATGCCGTTTAGTTCCTTGATAATTTTTCTGGCAAAAAAATCTTTAGTCTGTAGATATCTGTCCATATTTTTAAATATCTCGTACGCTATTGCGATCGCCAATGGATGCGCGCGGTATTTTAATCCCATTCCAGTAACCGCGTATTTATGCCACGGGTGTTTTTTTGATATTTCTTGTTTGCACCTTTTGTTGTAATGTCCTAAAAGCAGCGCTTTATAATAAAATTCTTTGTTATCGGTGACAAAAATACCTCCTTCTCCTCCACTTATGTTTTTAGGTCCTTGCAAACTCCAGGCTGCCATATCCCCAAAGGAACCCGCGACTTTTCCTTTATACCTTGCGCCATGGGCGTGGGAGCAATCTTCAAGAAGAAGAAGTTTGTTTTTCTTGCAAAGAGCGGTAATTTTATCCATTTGACACGGCATACCCCACATATGAGTTATCACCACACCTTTAGTTCTCGGAGTAATTTTCTTCTCTATTTCCCTTGGGTCAATGTTGCCGTTTTCATCGCAGTCGCAAAGTGCAGGTTTTGCGCCAGTGAATAATAAAGGGGTAACTGTGGCAAAGAAAGTGTAAGCAGGGCAAATTACTTCGTCGCCTTCTTTAAATCCGGCGGCGATAAACATTGAATGAATAGCAGTGGTGCCAGAATTGCAAAGGAGCGCATATTTTCTGCCGTGATATTCTGCAAATTCATTCTCAAATTTTTCAAAAATGCCGCTCCTGTCGTAAATTGAAATACTTTCGTAGAGTTGATTAATAACCTGCCTTTCTATCTTTTTTGTCATTGGCGGCCAAATAAAACGAGCGTTCTGCTCGCTAATCGTTTTATCTCCTCCCAAGAGGGCTAATTTTGACTTATTGGATTTCATTTTAGTAAAATTTTGGGCTCTATATATTGGCTTTTTCTTTTTGACTCGTATGCCGCTTCAATAAAAGCAAGGTGATTGAAATGAAATTCTGGACTGCCGATATTTTCTTTTTCTCCGCGGACAACTTTCACGAAATACTCAATCTGATCTTGAGCGGCTGAAGGCCAATGATGATCCCGCTTAAGAGATTCTTGCAGTTCCCCGTTCGGAAAAAGGCGTTCAATCTTGCCGCGCTCAATATGAATTATGCCTCTCGTCCCAAAGATGTTAATATATTCCTGTTTTGGCGGGATAACTCTGGATACCAACAGCGAACCAAATATTTTTTTAGTTTCGTACTTAAAAACAACTTCAGCTGTATCTTCGGCGTCGTATTCCATATTTTCTTTAGCAGCGTGTGACATCTCTGCAAATACTTTATCTGGAAGACCAAAATACCACATTAAAAGATCAATAATATGATAGCCCATATCAATGAGGCAGCCGCCGCCTGCCAGTTTTTTCTTTCCACGCCACCCTTCATGCGGACTGTTGGTGAAAAGAGTGTACTTTGCTTCTATAAAAAACGGAATTCCGATTTTATCTATCAATTGAAAGAAGGTTGAGTAAATAGGGTTAAATCTTCTCTGGAGAGTAACCATTATCTGAACATTGTTTGCTTGGGCGAGCTTGTTTAATTCTTTTGCTTGCGTCAAAGAAACAACAAAGGGTTTTTCTTTCAAAATATGAATTTTGCGCCA
Source organism: uncultured Bdellovibrionales bacterium (assembly GCA_964543275.1). Taxonomy (GTDB): domain Bacteria; phylum Patescibacteriota; class Minisyncoccia; order Moranbacterales; family UBA11712; genus CAZIWW01. The sequence goes on from CAZIWW010000026.1 coordinate 10,143, forward strand.
AATAGCCTCTTTAAGGATTTCGTAATGCAGATAATGCGGTACGGCGACAACGATAAAATCAAGATTGTGATTCTTAAATAAGTCGTCAAGACTTTTATACCCTTTTGCGTCCTTATTTTCCGACAAGAAAGTTTCTAGTTTTTTATCATCAACTTCAACAACTGCCACTAATTCTACATCAGGAGATGCTTTTACCGCGGGTATATGATCTTCTGTGGATTGATGACCAAGCCCTACTATTCCAACTTGTAGCTTATTTTCCTTCATAAGGTTTTTTGCAATTCATAATATTAAAAGATAGAGGACTTGTTCAAGTGAAGCGCAGGCGAAACAAACCATGTTGCATTGCGTTCACTGCTGTCATCCATAAGATGGTCCAAGTTTGCCCCGCACCAATCTTGTTTTTAGCCCCAAGGGGAGTCGAACCCCTCTTTTCAGGATGAAAACCTGATGTCCTATCCGATAGACGATGGGGCCATAAATTAGTGCGGGGGCAAACAAAACCTGGCGTCCTAGACTGGGCTAGACGAACGCGGCAGTTAAAATATTTTCCTGAATAATTCTTCCTTTTTGTCGCTGTTGTTTTTCAGCTCAAATTCTCTTTTTCGCGCAATTGTTTTATTGTTATAAATTTCGTAATGAACAAGCTTATAGACGAAATTGCCAAATTTTCTTGGCTGTAATGGCTATATTAATAAAAAATCTCAACTTGGTCAACTAATTTATTCAAGGTTTAGCTTCAAACAGGCTTAAGGTGAAACCTTAGAATAGTAAAACTTTGCTTCTCTTTACAGAAGTAGGTTGCAAACCTGCTCC
>CAZIWW010000027.1:0-10441 GCA_964543275.1 uncultured Bdellovibrionales bacterium
ACCCGCTCTTTTACGCTATGTATATTGTAACACAAAATAGGATTTTAGGCAACTAGACCTCGAGTCTATTCATTATCAAGCTAAAATATATTAAAATATCTCAACAGAGACGCAGAGATGACACGGCAGGGCGTCCCCATTAAAAACTAAACATTATAACTATGCCCCAGACCAAAATTCTCATCGGCACTAGCGGGTGGAATTATAATGATTGGAAAGAAGCCTTCTATCCCGAAGATGTAAAATCAAAAGACTACCTTAAATTCTACGCCAAGCATTTTCCGACCACCGAAGTCAACTATTCCTTCTATCGCCTCCCCCGCCCAAAGACTTATCAAAACTGGCGCCAGCAAACCCCGGCCGATTTTTGTTTTGCCGTCAAGGCCAGCCGCTTCATCACTCACATTAAAAGACTTAAAGATATCCGTCAGCCGTGGAATACTTTCATAAAGAACGCGCTAAACCTCAAGAAAAAACTGGGACCCATCCTTTTTCAATTTCCGCCTAACTTTAAAGCCAGCGAAGAAAATATAAAGAGATTGGAAAATTTGCTGAAAATTACCTCCCGCAGAAAAAAACTGGAAACCGCTTTTGAATTCCGCCACGTTTCCTGGCTGGATGAAAAAATTTACAGCCTGCTAAGAAAATATAACGCCGCCTGGGTTATCGCCGACTCGCCGACTTACCCCAAAGCAGAAATCATCACGGCTGACTTTGTTTACGTCCGAATGCACGGATCAAAAATTTTATTCAGTTCCAGATACACCGACAAAGAACTAAAAACTCTGGCCCGAAAAATCAAAAAATGGAACCGGAAAGCGAAGAAGATTTACGTTTACTTTAATAACGACGTTCGCGGATACGCGGTGGAGAATGCCAAGAAACTAGCGGAATTATTAAGCCAGCAAACTCCAAAAATTAGAAAATAATTTACTACATATTTATTGCGATCGCAAGATTTGTGTAGCAATGAAAATAAACATAGAAAAATCGTGGTAGCCCCTGAAAGAAATTAGAAATTTTATTGGAATCTCATCTTGCGCTAAGCTATGAAAACAATAACCAGGATTAAAACAATAATAATTTTAAAAAAATTTTTAACATAGACTTCTTGATATAATTACACACTGGGACAAATAAATCTTACAAGATTTAACAAAAAGACACCCGATGCCTTAGAAAGCGCTGGGCGCCTAAAGTCACATAAAAAAGCCGACTAATTATTATTCGCTTCTGTCTCTTCCTTTAATTCTTTCTTTACTTCCTCAAATTCGTTCTCCACTTTTTTGAGCCGCTCCTTGCTGACTTTAATAAGCTTGACTCCTTCCTTAACTTTCTCCAAGCCCTTCTCCACGTCAACTTCCCGCTGGTTCTCAAACCAGCCGACAATCTCTTCCAGTTTTTTCAGCGCTTGGGTTAAATTGATTTCTTTTGTCATGCTTTTCTTCTACCTAATATCCAATGTTAGGAAATTCCCAGCATTGGATGTTAGATTCCGGGTTTAATTTCTGCAATTTTTGATCTGATATCCCCGTCCGAGACCTTTATGTTTATGTCATCTCCCACTTTAACGCTCTTCACGCTTCTGATAATCCTCCCTCCTAGGCTTACCAAGCTGTAGCCCAAACGTAATTGTCTTTCGGGATTGTTCAGCTTAAGTTTGCTTTCAGCGATCTCCACTTTTTCCTCGACGACAGTGATCCAGCGCCTAAAGACAGAAAATATATTTTTGGAGAAATCTTTTAACCTACCGCAATTATATTTAATCGCCTGCCCAATTTTTTCAAACTCGCGATGAAGGGCTTGCTTTGCTTGCTCAAATCTTTCTAACATCCTAGCTAAGTTTGATAACAATTGCTGCTCCATCTGGTCAACTTTGTAAGTCGCCCCGTCCCACTCTTTTGTAATTTCAATAGCCGCCGCTGTCGGAGTTGAAACCATCTTGTCCGCCGCGAGCGCCGTGAGAGGAGTATCTTTTTCATGGCCCACGCCGCAAAGAATTGGAATTTTTGAACCGGCAATCTCCCGTACCAGAGATTCTGTGTTAAACGCTTGAAGACTTTCCAAGCTTCCCCCGCCGCGGACTACAACCAGCACATCCAAATCAGGCATATTTTTATTAAACCACAGCACAGCCTCAATTAAATCAAAAACGGCTTGCTTGCCTTCGACTCGAGAATCGCAAAATTTTACCTTGAATCCGTAACTTCCCAGATTGGATGTAAAATCCCCGATGGCTGCTCCTAGATGAGAGGTTATTAAACCTATTTTATGAGAAAACTTGGGAATCGGTTTTTTTCTCTCCAGCGCGAACAGTCCTTCTTTTTCCAATTTAGCTTTAAGCTCATCGTAGGCTTTCTTAAGCACTCCCTCGCCGACCAACTCAATGAGTTTAGTTTGAAAAGACAGTCTCCCCGAAGGCTTAAACACGCTGGGGTGGCCCCAGACAACAATTTCCATTCCTTCCTCAAGAGAGACGCCGCTTATCCCGTAATCCGACTGCCACATAAAACAATTAATCAGGCTCTCGCCCTTCTTATCTTTAATCCCAAAAAATACATAATTACCTCTCTTGTCTATACTGCTCACCTCGCCCTTTACCCTTGCTTCAAAATCAAGCAAGTTTTCGTTAAGCCAATCCAGATACTCGCTGACTTCATAAATTTTCTCTTCTTTTTCCGCTTCCTCAACCAAATCTTCAGTTTCTCCTTGAACCATGGCTAGAATTTCCTCGCCGTATCTGGCGAATTTCTTTTCCTTTATGCCCTTTACCTCCAGCAACTCTTCCTTGGTCCGCGGCTCCCTTTTAGCTATTTCTTCAATAGATCGATACGGCAAAACTCGAAAAGGCTCAACACCTTCTTTTCTAGCAGTCTTCGTTTGCCAATCTTTCAGTTTCTCAAAGAGAATTTTATTCATTTATTAAGCCCGCTTAAAATATCGTCCAGTCTTTCGCCGCTATCCGCCATTTCAATCTCAATCCCCTCTCTCTCCAAATTCTCCCTGGCTCTTTCAGAAATGTGACGAACAATCACCCTGTCGGCGCTTACCGATTTGGCAAACCTGACACCTCGTCCCGCTTCTTCGGAAAAGTATGGATTCTCCACTATTTCTTTCTTTACAATCTCACCCTCTTTAACATCCACTAAAAGATACCTTTTGACCCCGAACTCGCTGAGAGAAATTCTTTCTCCCGTTTCGTCGAGAGGAATAATAATTCTTCGGCCCTCTTTGGACGGACCCAGAAGCTTAAAGCCTTCTCGGCGATATCGGAAGCGTCCCCAGGAACGAGGTCTGACGGTGCTAGAGCTGACTTCGTGGGATTTGACCGAGAGAGTGACATAAGAAAGCTCCGCAATGCCTTCCAGCAGACGCTTTTCAAGATCTTTGAGAATGCCGTCCACTTCTTCTATTTTAGCCCTGGCGTCGCACAAAAGGTTTATCTCGGCAAAGTTAGCGGCTCCGATTTTCCTAGTCTTAATACTCTCGAAGTTAAAATTGTTATCCTTGAGAAACTTTTTAATTTTTTCTTCTAGCTCGGGATTGGACGTATCTACTAAAAATTCCAACGTTTCCCTGGTAAGTCCTACAGCTTCGTAGATAATATAAGCTCCAACCGCGACAGCCAAAACAGCGTCAGCCAAAGGAATCCACCGAGTAAGCACTACGCCCGTTAAAACCGCCGCCGAAGAAATCACATCGGCTCGGTCATGTTCCCCATCAGCCACTAGCACCAGAGAATTATTTTCCCCGCCGATCTTGAATTTTAGACGAGCCATAATCTCATTAAACACAACCGAGATCAGCATTACGCTCACATTAAGCAGGCTAAATTCAGCCAGGTTCTCCCGTTTTAAGATAGCTCCGCCAGCTTCAAGCAATATCCACAGCGCGCCCAAAAACAAAATTAAAACTACCACTAGACTAGCCACCGCTTCATAGCGGGCGTAACCGTAAGGATGCTTTTCATCAGCCGGCTTTTGAGAAGTTTTAATTCCCCAAAATGCCACCGCCGACGAAAATACATCCACTCCGGAATGAATTCCTTCAGCCATTACCGCCACTGAACCAGTAAAAAGACCAACCGCTAGTTTCCCCGCAGCCAATAAAAAATTAACCAAGAGTCCTAATATGGAAATAGATTTGACGTCAAGTTTCATGTTTTAATTATAGCATACAGGGAAAAGCATCTAAAGCCTTTACAGAGACTCCGGATGCCTAGCTGAAATAAATCCCAAAGTTGACAGCAATATTATAACAGCTATAATGAATATATATTCATAATATCAATCTTATGCCAAAAGTCAAATCAAAGAGAGGGGGTGATAAATATGCCGATGCGCGATAGAACAGGTCCTCGCGGGATGGGTCCCGGAACCGGACGAGGTTTCGGTCCCTGTGGATTCGGGCTTGGTTGGAGGAGAAGATACGGTTACGGCCGCGGGATGGGACGCTACTTCGGGTGGAGATGGCCTCAAGCTCCAAGCGACCAGCAAAAGGCTCTGGAAGACTACACTCGAGCTTTACAGGAAGAACTTGAGGATGTCAAGAAAGAACTCCAAGAGCTGAAAACCAAGAAGTAAGCGCGTACCTAATGTCCGCGATTAAGAGATCCGATCTCCATTGTGGAGATTGGATCTCCGCGGATGCAAAAACTTAACAACATAAACAGTTAGTATTATAATAATTAAGCAGTTGTTTTTTCTATGACCAGACCTAAAGTTAACCGCTATCTGCGCTTTAGGCCAAACATATTCTATTTTAAGCCTCAAGGAGTCCCCTTGAGAACGTTAAGTGAGGTAACCTTGGAAAAGGACGAGCTTGAAGCCTTGAAGCTTCACGACATTGATGAACTAGAACAAACCGAAGCAGCCAGAAAAATGAAAATTTCCCAATCAACTTTCGCCAGAACCTTAGACAACGCCTACAAAAAAATCGCCCAGGCGATTATTAACGGCAAAGCGATAAGAATTAATAAGTAATCCAGTAAAATGCATATTTTAATTGGCGAAGCGCCTAAAGCAAAACAATACATTTTAGAGATATTTTAGAGATCGAACCTCACTTAGGCGAGGTTTGACCTCTAAAGCTTAATTCTATGAAAGTCCTCAAAATCGGCGCCGTGTGGTGCTCGGGATGCCTGGTGATGAAACCGCTCTGGGAAAAAATTGAAAAAGAGCATCCATGGTTGAAAACAGAATATTTTGATTACGACCAAGATAAAGAAAAAATTAAGGAATATAACATCGAAAGCGGCCGACTCCCAACCTTCATCTTTTTGGACAAGAACAATAGAGAATTTCTTAGAAAAAGCGGCGAAATATCCAAGGAAGACTTAACTAAAATTATTTTGGAAAATAAAGACAAGTGAGAGGTCGCAGAGTTTTCACCACGACACAAATAAGCTAAAAAGTACTTTCTCAACATCTAATGCTGGGAAGTTCCCAACATTTGGATGTTAGGTAACTCCCTATGAACAGAAAACTTTTACCAGTTGCGCTAACTATTTTAACTATATTTCTATTTTCCAACTGCGCGCTGGCTCAAACAGATACAGTAAACATACACTTGTTTTGGTCTAAAGGCTGTCCTCACTGCGCCAAGGAAAAAATATTTTTAGACGAGCTTGAGAAAAAATATCCAGAACTGGAAGTAATAAGCTACGAAACAACCGGAGACTCGCGAAACATCGCCCTGCTGAAAAAAGTGGGGAAAGTTCTTTCAGCCGACACTTCCGGCGTTCCTTTTACTGTAATTGGAGATAAATATTTTATCGGTTACTTCAACGACTCGGTAACCGGAAAGAAAATCGAAGCAGCCGCCCTTAAGGCTCTGGAGGAAAAACCGGAGGACGTCGTAACCAAAATAATCACACGGGAAACCGGCAAAACCGCCATCAGCCATAATTCAAATAAGAGTGAAGACCAAGACCAAGACTCTAAAGTTGTTCCAGAAACCGTCAGCCTGCCGCTCATCGGCGAAATCCAAACCAAAAATCTTTCCCTGCCCGCTTTCACTTTCGTGGTAGCCCTCTTGGACGGCTTTAACCCCTGCGCTATGTGGGTTCTGCTTTTTTTGATCAGTCTGCTTTTGGGAATGAAAAACAGAAAAAGAATGTGGATTCTAGGCATCACCTTTATTGTAACTTCGGCCGCCGTCTATTTTCTGTTCCTGTCCGCCTGGCTGAACCTCTTTTTATTTTTGGGATTTATTATTTGGGTGAGAATTTTGATTGGTCTGTTGGCTTTGGGAGCCGGCGGTTATTATCTTAGGGATTACTATATTAACAGAGAAGGCGGTTGCAAAGCTATGGAGAGCGAAAAGAGAAGAAGAGTTTTTGACAAGCTAAAGGAAGTAACCTGCAAAAGACAATTTCTTCTGGCTATAACCGGTATTGCTGCCCTAGCCGTGGCGGTAAATCTCATTGAGCTTATTTGCTCCGCCGGCCTGCCGGCTGTCTATACCAATGTGCTCTCCCTCACACCTCTAGCCAAGTGGCAGTATTATTTCTATCTTCTATTTTACATTTTCATCTTTATGCTGGACGATCTCTTCGTCTTCCTCGTCGCTATGTTCACTCTCCACGCCGTGGGCGTGAACAGCAAATACGCCCGCTACTCTCACCTCGCCGGCGGCATAATAATGCTCCTTATTGGCCTGGCAATGTTATTTAAGCCTGAATTGCTGATGTTTGGATAAACTAACATTGACAATACTGAACTGAAATAAAAAATTCATCCTTATGCCGCAAATAATAAAACTGTGCTATGATGAAGCATAGAGAGATTTAACAAGTAGCTAAAAAATATGAACCTCGAAAAAATACTGCCGGCGACTATTCTTTTAATCGCAGCGCCGTTTATCGCAACCGCCGCCAGTTACGACATCTACGTCGACCAAAGCAACACCGGAACCGAAGACGGCAGCAAAGCTAATCCCTATAACACTATCGGCGAAGCCATTACCGCCGCCCAAAGCAACGACGCGGACCACCGCAGGATCCACGTCAAAAAAGGAGAATACCGGGAACAAATAACCCTGACGGCTGGCGTTAAGCTTTACGGTAAAGACAAAAACGATGTAAAAATCATCGGCCGAGACGCTTCCAAAGATGATTTTAAATACGCCGTGAAAATGAAAGACGGAACCAGGCTGGAAGATATCACGGTCAAATATGGTAAATACGGAGTGCTGGTCGATAAAGACAGTAAAGCTAAAATAAAAGACTGTAAAATCAAAAAGGCTGACAAAGTTGGCATCAAGGTGCTCGACGCCGAGCGAAAAAACAGTAAAAAATTTACCTTAAAAAACAGCAAGATTTACGACAGCGACAAAAAAGGTTTGGAAATTGAAAAGAGAAAAGTCAATATCGAGGATAATAAAATATACGACAACGACGAAGAAGGATTGGATTTTAGGTCAAGCGTCAAGGGGGATGTGAAAAATAATGAAATATACGGCAACGGCGAAGTTGGCATTGAGCTGGAAATGAAAAAAGTTAAACTCGACATTGACGACAACGAGATTAAATCCAATAAAACTAGCGGCATCGCCGTCCAATATCGCCCCAAATACGAATGGTATCGCAAGAAGAACGACATTGAAATAGCCAGCAATTCCGTCAAGCGGAACAACGACTGGGGACTTCGCTGCAATAACCCTATAGGAGGAAAACCGCCGGTTCACTTCTTTAGTAAGTCCATTGACCTGCTGAAGAACAGCTTTATCTCTAACGGCAAAGGAAAGTACTCGAGTTTGTGTAATTTCTAAGAAAACTTTTCTTAATTAAACACGGACTTGATTAATTAAATTCCTATGCCACCACTGTAAACCAACATAAACCAATCAGAAACAACAAGAGCAGGTTTAAACCTGCTCTTGTTTTCCGCTGTTTTTCCTTACTATTTTTCTAACTTCGTTTCTACTCCCTCACAAAACTCAAATTCTTAAGCACCAGAGCTATGGTTTGCAGATACTCTCGAGTCTGTTTATAGATATAGGCATACTTGTTAAACTTGAGAGCTTTAAGACTTCCGATTCTTATTTTATGCCTGTATCCATCCGTATAGCCGTCTGGATCAACCACTTTAGCGGCCAGTTTTTTGTGCCCTAGTTTTTTAAGTTCGCTCATGGAGAAATAACCGATTATTTTTTTGGGGCTTTTCCATTTGGTTTTATCGGCTTTTTTGCTTCCCAGCTTTACTTTAGCATGCTTCCTGAAATTTTTACCGTAGATCACCACCCTTACTTTTTCCTTGCCGTTCTTGCTTAAATATTTTCTGGCCTTAACTTTGGTAATTTTAGGAAGAATGTCTGAATTTGAAGAAGATGAAGATTTTTCAAAAGTATATTTTGCCGCCGAAGTCACATCGGAGTTATCGCTGTGGGCTTCATAGCGAACATTAACCGAATCCCCCCAATTTAAATCCAAACTGCTGAAAATCTCGCCGATGTCCATTTTGACCTCTTGTAAAACAGCGCTATCCACCGCCGCGGCGCTGCAGGAAACCTCGTATTCATTGCTTCCAAATGTTTCCAAGAGCGTTTCTTCGCTGCGAGTGTATGTTCCATTGCCGTTGTCTTGATAGATATAGCCGGCCGTGTCATAATCGCCCACCGATCCTTGAGCAAAACTAATGTTAATCACTAGATAGTAATCATAGGTTCCATTTCTGTCCTTATCAACACTCATTACCATATCATGATCAAAGGCCACTGGAGCGGTAATTACTCTACCCTCGCAGGGATTGGATTGATAAGCGATAGCCGCCGAATTGCTAAATCCTATTTCTTCGGTGGCATCTCCCCTCCGCCAATAATAATTCATAAAGTCCGATCCTCTTTTCCACAAGATATATAAATAATCGGCGTCATTGGTAATCTTCAGCTCTCCCATATCCAAAGCACGGTCAGCCGTGTACATACAAGTTCCGGAAATAGCCGATGTCTGCCAGGCGTCGGTAGAAAGATTGTAATAATACTTTGTCCCGGTATATGGATAACCCGTTATATCATCGCTAATGAGAAGCGGCACATCTTCCCAATCGCTAAACTCGCCATTCATAGTTATAGTTTTGGCGTCGGCTTTCAGGCTGCTGAACAAAAACAGCATTGCCAGTGCTGCGCCCAAAACTAAAACCGCCTGCAGACTCTTAACGCTTTTTGCGTTTGTTTTTGTTTTCATGGTTTTGTTTTGATTTTACTAGTTATAGAAGCTTTTCGCTGTTTGCGTTTTCAATTATACTACAAAACTGCGAACACCTCAAGCTAGTTATCCACAGCTTAAGTATAAACTTAGGGCGGGTATGACTTTTGGGTCTCCCCGCCTTAGAAAGTTTTTTATTTCACCCTCGACATCCAGCCAAGGGGCGCGAATACAGGCGCGAGTATCATAGCTAGAGAAACAACTGTCGCGCCGATTGCTATCCAAATGCCAATTGCTCCGGCCATAATCGAAAACGCAACTCCCGCAAGTCCCGCGAACCCAAAAAGTACAATTAAACTTCTCCAAAATCCCAAAATGGCCGTGAAATTCCAAACTTCGGATAGGAATCCCGTAACGCCTTTCCCTTTTTCGCCGAAGATGTAGCTTTTCTCTCTTCTCATTTTCAATACCCTCGAAATGAATTTAAGGTGCTGTAAGCTAAAATAAAATTATCTTGAGCCGCAAAAATACATTCTTTTGTTATCTTGGCGCAAATATTGATTTAATTCGTGCCTGTGAAAGAAATTTAAGGAACATACTGCTCGGTTATTTTCACAATCTCCCCGCTTTCGATCTCTACCCAGTAAGGAACTTCCCGCAGATGCGGATAGTCTTGAGTGGTGTAAATATTTTTAAACTCATTGAAAGTAATTTCCTTATCCCAAGTAATGTTTCCGGTTTCTTCCAATCTATAAGTCTGCATATATATTTTGACATTGTCCGAAATGGGATAGGTCCTGATTTTAGAATTGACGTTTCGAATATAATATCCATTGGGCGGATAACATTCTAAGTCATTCACCTCGCACTCGCCATCTTCTCGCATAGCCTCCAACGCTCGATCGCCTGAAAACCATTGAATGTAATCAATGTCCATAAAATTCCGGCCGCCTTTTTCATAAACCTTCTTGATGTATCCAATCGACCTTTCAGTCTTGCCCATACCAACCTCGGCTTCTGATATTAATTCATCTTTTTGCGCGCTTGTTCTTTCTTGCGGCTTTGTTTCGGTTTCGGCTATATCGCGAGAGACGCTTTGCTGTTCCAATCGAGTATTCAGCTCCGCAACCTGCGTCTCGAGTCTACTAGCCTTCTCCGCAACTTTAACTTTCTGCCACCACAAATAACCGGCTCCCAGCGCTACCAGCATAAGAACAGCCAGAAGAAATACAACCAATATTACAAGAACTATATTTGTCCGATTTTCTTCCCGCATCGCGTTAAACTTAATTCTCT
>CAZIWW010000028.1:0-1144 GCA_964543275.1 uncultured Bdellovibrionales bacterium
GATTTGTGAGTTATCAAATGCAGTGCTTGAATTCGAGCAATTTTCCCAATCTATAGCGCTCAATGAAGATGAAAGCATTATCTACGAGGCGCTGGACTATATTGAGGAACGAAACCACGTTATCATTCCACACCGCGTAAGTTGCCACGCTTGCCACCGCCGCGACGGCAACGACAACCACCAGACTCTTAATTATATTTTTCATTTCATATTCACCCGCCTTTCTATCTGGCTTTTTAAATTCAAATCCTCCTCCTGTTCGGATCTCCCTCCAATAGGAGGGATTAAATTCTTTCTCCGTAAATTAGCTATTTTCGCATATTCGCCTGCCTGCCGGCAGGAAGGTACGAAATTCGTAATTCGTAGAGAAATACAAAAAAGCCAGCCCGCGCCCACTGCTATAAAACAGCGAACACAGGCCGGCCTTCCGGCAACGCGACAATATATTTTGACATTAAATAAACCATCTCGCTAATGTATTTTATTTTTTAGCTGGGCCGATTATTCACGCCAACAAAAAAGCCAATCCAAATCAACCCCGGGAGATTTTCTTGGATTGGCTTTTCACGGCCCGCCCGCGCGATTTTACTTTTATTTCTTTATATTTCATACTTCTTTCCCTAAAAAGAAACAAAAAACAAAACTAAGCTTCCCTCCTTTTAAGGTAACTTTTTTTTGTTTTTCAATTTTTCACTTTAATTATTATAAAAGCTATCTTTCATATAGGCAAGCATGGCTGTGGATAACCGAAAATAAAGTGTGGCATAAAAAATTCTTGCCTGACGGACGTTTGTTAGGTTAATAAGATGAAAAAAAGAAATATAGCCGAGATGATCAGCAAAAGGAACTTAACCATTTTTTGAGCTGGCCGCAACAGAAGCTTTTTACTTATCTTAATTTATTTTATTTATCCCAGTTTATCCCAATTTATTCCAATTTATTCTAGTTTATCCCAATTTATCCCAGTTTATCTTGTGCTAAATATGACATATGTTAAAATTAGCACAAGCACAAGCACAAGAAATTAGCGTAAGCGCAAGATAGCTATGACAGACTATATGTCAGAATCAACACAAATAGCTTCAAAAGCGACGCAAACAAAAACAACGCAAAGAAGACGAGAATCTCCTCCAAAGCGGAATCT
>CAZIWW010000028.1:1244-9040 GCA_964543275.1 uncultured Bdellovibrionales bacterium
CAGTCAAAAAATTAACCTGTCTTACACTATCCTTGCCGCGTTCTCGTCAAACTTGACCTTGGCAACAACTCCAAAAAAGATGAAAAATTTTTTCCTAAATAAAAACACGCTCCTCTTGAACGTGATTTTCTTTTCTTAACTACACCCAAAACTGACAACGGTAAATTTTGCGTCGCTTACTCATAATCGCCCTGAAAATAGGGGTTACAATTAAGCTAAATCATTCTTGGGAAACCTGGTCCCGCGCTTGAAGAAATTTATCTCCATATCCTCCAGTTCAAAGACGTTCTTGAAATACTCAACCGTAAAGTCTTTGTCCAGCTCGTCTCGGCAAGTATAGACGTCCGCGGTAACAAACTTTCTCTTGGGGAAGGTATGAACGCTGATATGGGATTCGGCGATCACCACAAACCCGGAATAACCTCCTCCATCCTTCACATTCCTTGGCTCGGCTTTCAAAACTATCGGTTCAGAAATCTTTTCCATCCCGATTTTTCCGGGAAGCTCGTCCAAAACTCTTTTGACAAGTTCGGGATCGTTGAGCTTCTCCGAATTTCCCCCATACCCATCAAGAGTAAGATGCAGTCCGAAGGTGCAAACTTCGGCCCCCTCTCCTTGTTGATTTTCCATTTCTTGTTTAGGTGTGCTAAGTTAATTATTAAAAACTTTTACTACCGCCCTTCCTCTCGCGAAAGAAGAGGAATTTCTACCTAAAAACAATTCTATAAAACTTTAGCTTGCCTACTTTTAATACACTTTTATTATATTTATCTTTCGTTAACCTGCAAGTATAATCCTTAACTTTCCCGCTGTCAAGCTCCACCGCCCCCTGTTCGATTTTGCGTCGGGCATCGGAAAGACTTTTGGCGCTTCCGGATTTTGTCAAAAATTCGGTTAATTTTATCCCACTGCCTTTAACAATAACGGATTTAACTTTCTTTGGCAACTCCTTTTTCTGGAAAACGCGAACGAAATTATCTTGGGCTTCTTGAGCTCTTTCCTCTCCATGATAAACCTTCGTTATCTCGAAAGCCAGTTTCATTTTCACGTCGCGGGGATTAAGCTTATTCTTCTTTAAGTCTTCCGCTATTTTAAAAATTTCGCCTAATGGAACATCAGTTGCCAACCTGAAATATTCTTCCATAACGTCATCCGGGACAGACATAACTTTCCCATACATACTATCCGCATTTTCTGTCACTCCAATATAATTGTCAAGCGATTTGCTCATTTTCTCTTTGCCGTCCAGTCCGACCAGAAGTTTCATAATCATCATTGACTGCGGCGCTTGATTAAATTTCTGCTGATAGTGACGGCCGAACAACTCGTTAAACTTCTGATCGTTCCCCAACAGCGCCAGATCGTCTTTCAATTCTACGCTGTCGTATCCCTGCATCACTGGATAGACTAATTCGTGCAGACCAATGTCTTTGCCGCTTTCCATCCTTTTCTCAAACATATCCCGCTCCATCACACGAGCCGCCGTAGTCATAGTCATTAATTTTAAAAATTCAAACATGCTCATTTTGGAAAACCATTCGGAGTTGAATCTAATCCCAAGCAGTTTTTTGTCCGTCTTTAAAATTTTAGAGACTTGCCGGATGTAAGTCTTGGCGTTTTGTTTAATTTCCCGGTCGGTCATTGCCGGACGGGTCTTATCCTTGCCGGTCGGGTCGCCGATTTTAGTCGTGGCGTCGCCAATTAAGAAAATTACTTTATGACCTAAATCCTGAAATTGCCTTAACTTCCGCAGAATTACCGCGTGTCCCAAATGCAAATCAGGCCGCGTTGGATCAGCGCCGTATTTAATAATCATCTTTTTGCCGGACATCAGCTTTTCTTCCAATTCTTCGCGCCCGACTATCTCTTCCACCCCGCCTTCGGTCAGAATCTTTTTGACAAATTCTTTTTTAATCATACAATCCTTTCCTCTCCATTTCTTAAAGGGAGATCCCGCCTTGGCTGGAGAGGAATTTATTCCAAATTCATAATTCCAGCCTCCTGCTTCACCGCTCACACTCCCATTACCTGCACCGCGATCTTTCGCGGGCGGGAGCGATCCAGCTCAACGGCAAAAACCCTCTGCCAAGTTCCCAGCTGCAGCTTATTATTCACAATGTTCAGCATTGAACTGGTAGGCAAATACATAGCCTTGCAGTGAGCATGGCCGTTGGCGCACTCGCCGTCGCACATATTGACCGTGCGAATCTCAAAGTTGTCGTGCATATATTTTATCGTTCGCGGCGCCACTTTGTCCAGAATTTTTTTCATATCCGTTATCAAAAGCGGCTCGGCTTCGTTGACTAAAATTGCCATTGTGGTATGCAGGCTCTGAATATTCACGACTCCTTTCTTAATTCCCGCCTTTTTAAGAATCTTTTTAATTTTGTCGGTAATGTCGATAAAATCCAACGTAGCGGCGGTTTTCAGTTTAATGATGTGGTTAACTAGTTTCATAAGTTTTAAATTAAAGGTTAACTTTTTTTATTATATACTATTTTTTACTTCCCTCAACCCATCAGCCAACAACCCCGCCGCTTTTTCGTCAATAGTCCTCCCGGATTTTCTTTGAATGTGTTTTGCGAGATGATTTATTCTGCCCGGCTCTGAACAATCTGCCCCGCTGTTTATGAAAATCGCGTTATCAACTAAAGGATTTGTTCTTCTTCTTAAGATAAATCCAGGTCGGCACAACTAGTGTCGCGTAAAGCGCCAGCACGATTAAGATCGGGAAAATAATTGTTTTGATAATCGCCATATTTTTGTTTTTTCAACAATCTCCACAAAACTCCCGCCTTCCCCAATTAAAAAATGAGGAGCCCGCCAACTGGCGGAGAAAGGGAATTTTTTATTACTGTGAAAATTATTTCTAGATTAGTTGATTAACTTGTTTTCCACATTCAAATTATTTATCCCGCCTAGCGGGACGCCAAAATTTCGCGCTTTGAATTTTGCCTGCCCGAAATACTTTGCGTATTTAAAGCAGGCGGGCACTTTAAACTCTCTGTCACCAGCTTCCTCCTCCGCCGCCGCCGAAGCCGCCGCCGGAAAATCCTCCGCCGCCGGAAAAACCGGATCCCCCGCCGGCCGCCTGCGAAGGACGGCTTGCCACAATAGTGTTGGCCGAAGCGTTAAAGTTGCTCATCGCGCCGGCTATGAAAACGGCCGAAAACGCCCGACCCGACGGATCTTCGTACCAGTCCGGCTCTTTATTATAGATTCCTTGAAACTGCTGGGCCCATTCTTTTTCTACTCCTAAAACCATGGCGTAAGGCAAAAATTTTTCAAACATTTCCGGATTCTTCTTGGGAGCGTTGTGAAACTTCAGCCGGTCTTTTTCGGTAACGGACAGGAAATCTTTAAACCCTAAAATTTCCTCTTTCACTTCAGCCCCGCGAAGCGTAACTTTAGGCATCAGCCAGCCGAACACGCAGATTATAATCCCGGAAATTATCCCGCTCGCCACGCCGAAAGATCCCTGCAGAATTCCGAAAAGAACAGTTAAGCCTACGCAGGAAAAAATTCCCAGCACTATCCACAAAGTCCGGACCTTGCTCGGATTGGATACATAATACCCCCTTTCAACCAAGCCCTCGTAAATGTTTTTCTTGGCTATTTCCAGGTACTTATAAAAATTATTTTTAAGACTGGAAAGTTTATTTTCTCGCGCCGCGCCGCCAGAAAAAATGCCGTCCATAATTTGCTTTTCAAAATCCTTTTCCGGCTCCTTGTCTCTAAGACGAACGAAAACATAATCTTCTTTCTTCCCCAAGAGCCCCTTCTCTTCAACTCTCTTGATTTTTAGATAACCACGCACCGCCAAATCAATTATAGCCGCTGAAATATCTTTGTTGTCGGCCACAGCGTCAATAATAGTCCCTATTTCGGAAGGAGTAAGATTATCCGGCGAGGAATATTGCGCGATAATAGTTCCTCTGCCTTTAGGATCTTTTCCCTTTTTATGCCAAAGAATAAACATCCCCGCGAAAACCAAAAGCGGGATGAAAACCGACCAGTTGTCCCGAACCGCATCCAGAGTTTTCCGCCAAAAGGCCGGCTCCGGCGTGATCCCCTTGGGCCAGCCAGATAAAATAGTCATTTCCTCCCTCGGCTTAAGCTCTTTTATTGAAGAATAAGTTATCGCATTGCCGCCTATCTTCGTTTGACATTTATCAGCGCTTCCGTAAGTTCCCTGAAAACATTCCCCTTTGAGCTGAAGATCTTTCGGAAAAGTTACAGTCACATGAACTTTGTCAATGGGATACTTCCACTGATCGCCGGTGAAATTCCAGTAAAGCTCGTCATAGTCGTCAAAATAATTTACTGCTCGGCGAACTGTGTAGGAAATGACATAAACCTTTATGTCTTTGACCAACCTATTCGGATCGCCGATCTTTATCTTAATATTATTCCCGCTGTAAGAAGTCGTAAAATTATATGGATTGCCATTCTCGTCGGCAACTTTAATATCTGATACGCGTAGATTGTAGTTCCCTCCGCGAGCTTTGTATTTTATTGGAATAAATCTGTATATCCCATGCCGCTCGGACGGGCCAAAGCTGTAAATAATAGTTTCTTTAACTTCAATCGTGCTGTCTGGATTAACTTTTATCTCTCCGCCAAAGTCAAGTATCTTCTCTGACTCGCTATCATATTGATACTTCGATTTATCCACGCCAGCCGCCCAAACACAATCAAGAGTCATCGCTACAATCAGCCCGCACGCAAGACAAACAAGAAAAATTATTTTTCTATTTATATTTATTATTTCACTCATAATAAAAACCAGAATACTTAACGCATAATACTTAATACTTAATACCAAATACCAATTGCTAAAATCTCGCTCCCTCGTCCAGCGTCATTTTTTTCTTCGCCGACCGGCCGCCCCTTCGCCGGAGAGTTGTTATTCTGTCTTTATCCCTTCGAATTTGTTCGGCTAATTCTTCATAGACGCTGTCGATAGAACCCTCGATTGATTCGGTGGTATCCTCACCCCGATAATCTTTATATGGAGTTTGAAACACAACCTCCACTCTGAATTTTCCTTTTTTATCCAGATCAATTTCAACTTCGGCTTTAACCTTGGCGTCTCTTCGAAAAGACTTAAAAAACCTTCCAAGCTTTTCTACTCTGCCACGGACATAACTCTCTGTCCGCAAATCGATTTTAACCTCCTTAAATAAAAAGCGAATATTCATTGTTATTTGTACCTAATATAATCGAAGCCAAAATAAACTAAAGGGGATAGAAAAATTCCTGCTTTCGCGGCTCAACAACTAAAGCGATTAAAAATCCAGCGCTTCCTTCATTGCCGCCATATAAAACGGAAATACCATTGTTGCGTCGGCCAAAACTTCACTGAAGCGGCCGCGCTCAATGTCTGTCTTTCTCCATGATCCTCCCTCGCTGTAAGTGCACCCGGAAAGATGTCCCCAATATGGGAGATCCGGACAAATGCGGCAGCCGTAGAAAAATCTATTTTCCGTTAGACCCAAATTCATCCGCACATTCATAATCTCAATCAGAGGCGCCACATTTTGAATGTAATTACGCGGCACTCCGCCGCCCAGAGTAAAAATCCCCAGTCGCTTAGCGCTGGAAGCTATCTTAACAAGCAGACGACTGTCAATCTCCTGATCCACCGTAATCAACGGCCGCCCTTCCGCCTCGCGCTTTTTATTGTGCACCAATACATCGTTGCCTAATTCCGAGTCGGCAAAAGCCGGAATAAAAATCGGGATATCTTTTTCAAAAGCTGAACGAAGAATGCTGGGGCCTTCTTTATAATGCTGGCTTAAATGCTCGCCAACCAGCCGATTAATTTGAACTGGGCTCACCGGCTCCTTGCCGTCGATTGTCTTCTCAAGAACATGACCCAGTATATCCTCCACCTGATCAAGATTTTCCTCCGGTTCAATGCAGTCGGTTATCCGATTCAGCTTTTGATCGGCTAGCTCCGAATCGCTATATTTAGGATTGTATTTGTAATGCTTGAGACCGACTCCTTCCACAAAGCCGTGACACATCAGAGCGCCGGTAGCCGATATTGCTTGAATCATCTTGTTATCAATCATATGACAAATTAGCCCGCCCATTTTAGCCACCGTCATAATGCCGCTGAAAGTAGCAATAACAGTGCAGTCTGGATCTTCCACCATTAAACGGAGAGTTTCAAATCCGTGAGATGCCTGGGAAGCCGTTCCTCCATACTTCCCAAGTTCCGCCATCATCTGCTTGGCCGTGATCGTTTTGCCCTCCAGCCGCTCTTCCAGGGTCCTAAAAATAATCGGCATAATGAATCGCGGATCGCCATGGACAAAATCCGGAAAGTAGCCGTCTCTTACCTGCCCGGGTTTTACTAAATTACAGTTATTGATAAAAACGGTTCGGTCCGGTTTGTTATAGACGGCGTCCTCATAGCGTTCAGGGAAAACGCCTACTGCCAAGACCAGTCCGCCTTTTTCTCCCTCGCGTTCGTATTCTTCCGAACGGAAAATTTTCGAAAACCACTTTTTTTCTTCGACCATACTGTAGAGCAGTTTCCCTAGAGGAGTTTCCAGCTTGCCGTCGTAAATAACGACCGGATGTTTGCCAGAGCTTACCGCTTCCGTTAACGCGCTAGCTGTCTCGCCAATCATTCGCGCTCCGATGGCGCATTTCTCCATCTGCTCTACCGTTCTTCCGACAGTAGCGCACTTAGACAAGTCAAGAAGCTCCAGCGGCTCCATTGTTTTTCTAATATCTTCTTTGGTCTTCATAGCTTTATTTCTTTGAATCGCGAAACTCCTAAAACTTAGTTTTCTTCGTTCCCGCTTATCGGCAGACAGGTAATATTCGTTTACTTAGCGCTTTTGCAGACGCGAATTAAACTAATATTCACACTAAAAAACTAAGAGGCGGATTTCATAATTTAAGATCATTTACAAAAATTTTAAGCCAATAAGGTGGTAAAGAAGCTTAGCCGCCGCAAATTCAGTCCGTTCGTCGCTTTCGCGCGGAGCCACCTCGTTAATATCCATTCCCACAACCTTCTTTCTCTTAAATAATTCTTGGCTAAATTCTAATACCCAGCCCCAGCTAAGCCCGCCCGGCTCCGGCGTGCCGGTGGCCGGCATCACCGAAGGCTCAAAGCCATCTACATCTATGGTAAAATAAACTTTATCCGTTTCGCATCTGTCGATTATTTTTTTACAACTGGCTTTAACTGGATCATAAAAAATATTCCTTTCCAGTCTCTTTTCACTTATGAACTCGTACTCCAAAGGAGACATTGATCGAATTCCTACCTGAACTACTTGGCAGCCTAAATCATAAACTCGGCGCATGGCGCAGGAATGGGCGTATCTGGTTATCTTCTTGGGGTCGTCTTCGTAGTCGCCGTTGCTGTCTCTCATATCGGCATGGGCGTCAATCTGCACTACCGTAAGATCGCTGAACTTTCTCTTCATAGCCGCGACAACTCCAACACTTACTGTATGCTCTCCTCCCAAAGCCGCCACAAATTTATTATTGTCCAGTAGTTTAAGCGTTTCCTTCTCCACCGCTTCCACCATCCTTTCAGGCTTAAACCCGCCGACATTGACTTCCCGCTCCACGACATTGACCTTATCGCAAACGCGCTTCTTTAAAATATAATCCCACTCCTCCACCTGATACTTCAGCATATCGCAAATCGCCTCCGGGCCCTTAGACGCGCCCGCGCCCCCGGAAACAGTCCCTTCGTAAGGAATTTTTAGCAGAACCATATCCGCTTTGTTAACTGGAAGTTTTTTAATGATGCTTGATTCTTTCAT
>CAZIWW010000029.1:0-9012 GCA_964543275.1 uncultured Bdellovibrionales bacterium
ATTCTCCAGCAAAACCATAACATGGCTTTCTTTGAAAACTTTTTCGATCTTCTTTTTATTACCCCGTTTCTTACTCATAATTTTACTCATTCGCAATTAGTAGATTGGCATTTATTTAGCGGATTAGCACCATACCTCGCCCAGATTATATCATAAATCAAAAAGAAGAGGAAACGGAAAGTTATCCACAGGGTTTCTCACCCGCTTAAAAACCTACCCGGCAATTCTCCCGTCAATTTTCCGTTTGCCATTACCAATTTCCCGTTCACAATCACCCCTTCAATTCCTTGACTATACTGATAGGGGTCTTCGGCTGTAGCTCTGTCGGAAATTTTCTTTGGATCGAAGATGACTAAATCAGCCGCGCAGCCGTTAGAAATTCTGCCTCTGTTTTTAAGCCCGAATTTTCGCGCCGGATCCCCCGTCATTTTTCTAACAGCTTCCTCCAGGCTTAATAATTTTTCTTTTCTGACATATTTTCCAAGCACTCGCGGAAAAGTCCCAAAGCACCTTGGATGAACCAACTCGCCGCTTATCTTGTGCCCTATATCATAACCGGAGCCGTCGGTGGCGATAATTGACAACGGATGTCTAATAGCCTTCCTGACATTATCCTCGCTTAAACAGTCAACTAAAGTTATCACTCTTCCCTCGCTGGCGGACAACAGGTTGATAATAGCTTCTTCCGCGGAAACCCCTTGTGATTCGGCAATGTCGTCAATTTTGCGTCTGGTCAAGCTTTTATCCAGCGGAGAAATCGCCACCACGGTTTTCCCGTAGTCATATTCAGCATCCTGTTTCATTTCCTCGATTATTTTTTTTCTGATCTGTTTGTCTTTTAACCTCTTAAGCAAAAGGTGTTTTCCTCCTTCGGCGGCCCAATCAGGCAGGAAAATGTAAAGCACCGACCCGGTTTGAGTGTAAGGATAAACATCAAAGTTAACATCTAATCCCGCGTCCGCGGCTTTCTTAATCTTCTCTAAAACTTCGTCCATTAAGCGCCAATTTTCCTCACCCATAACTTTTAGATGGGATATTTCCAGACTCACGCCCGTCTCTTCGGCTAAGCTGACAGCTTCCTCCAAAGCGGGAATTATGTTGCGCGATTCGTTTCTTAGGTGAGTGGAATAAACCCGCCCGTATGCCTTTACGATCTCCGCCAATTCAACAATTTCATCCCAAGCCGCAATTTTCTCGTGGCTGTAAGCCAGGCCGGTGGAAAGCCCCAAAGCCCCCGCCTCCAGAGATTTTTCCAAAAGATTTTTCATTAACTCCATTTCCTTTCTGTCCAATCTCCTGACTTCGTCATGAATTAATCCTCTCCTTAAAGTCCCATGTCCGACCAGAGTAGCAAAATTAAGGGCAAACTTCCTTTTCGCCATCGCTTCTCTAAACTCGGCCATAGACAGCCAATCAACATTTATCTGTTTAATATCCGCCCACTTTTGAATTGACTCAATAATTCTTCCGTCGGTAAGCGGCGCGATGGAAGCTCCGCAGTTGCCTCCGATGATAGTGGTAACGCCTTGATGCGCCAGACTAGGAAGTTCGGGATTTAAAAAAATTCGCCAGTAGCTGTCGGAATGATTATGGACATCGATAAAACCCGGAGAAACAATTTTCCCTCCGGCGTCTATTTCAATCTCGCCCCTCGCCATATTTAACTTTCCGACTTTGGCAATTTTGGAATCTTTGACGGCTATATTCGCTTTGTATTTCGCCTTGCCGGTTCCGTCAATGACGGTTCCGTTTTTGATAACTATGTCGTGCATAAAAAATAACTCAAAAGTCAAAGCTCAAATCTCAAAACTGCAACTTAAACCTATAAAGCTTTGAACTTTAAGCTGTGATTTTGAGTTTTGACTTTTGAGCTTTGAGTTTCTGCAATTATAGCACAATTTTCTTGATTTTTATATTTTCGTTGAGTATCTTTTGGGCTAAATTTTGAAAATGCTCCGTTAAGTCGCTCACAAAATATTTATCCGCCTCTTTGCCTCTATAATTATACTCTTTTTTCAACTCTTCCGCCAGCTTCCTGTCTCCTAATGGAAGTTCAGCTTCCAAAATGGAAGCTGAACTTCCATGAAGTTTCTCCGTCAACTTTTCCCCCGACGCGATGACTTTCGTCCTTTTCCCCATCACACCGCCAATAACTTTTTCAAGCAACGGATAGTGCGTGCATCCTAAAAGCAAAGTGTCAATATGCTGTAATTTCAACGGGCGCAGGTAAGTCCGGGCTATTTTTTTCGTTTCCGGACGCTTAATCCAATTTTCCTCGACTAGCGGAACAAAAAGCGGGCAGGCTCTGGTAAAAACTCTGATGCTCGAATCCAGCTCTGCGATTTTCTTTTTATAAACACCGCTATTGATAGTCGCGGTCGTCCCGATTATCCCAACCTTTTTGTTTTTTGTAACTCCGGCTACCGCTTCGGCGCCGGAGCTCACAACGTCGTATATGCTTAAATGCGGATATTTATCTCGAAGCCAATCCGCCGCCAAAGCCGAAGCGCTGTTGCATGCGATAACTATCGTCCCGCAGCCTCTCTTTTCCAAGAATTCTACTATTTCCCTGGAATACTTTTTAATCGTTTCGGGACTTTTATTTCCATAAGGAAGCCGCGCGGTGTCGCCGAAGTAAATTATGGAAGCTTTCGGAATTACTTTTTTTATCTCCTTAACCACCGTGAGCCCTCCGATGCCGCTGTCAAAAATACCAATCATAGCTTAAAATCCTAAATCCTAAGCACGAAATTTTAAACAAATCCAAATCTCAAAATTCAAATGTTCAAAATGTTTTGGATTTTGACCATTAGGATTTTGAAATTATTTAGGATTTAGAATTTTGGATTTAGAGCTTTCCTCCCACCAACTCCGCCATCTCAACCAGCCGATTCGCGTATCCCCACTCATTGTCATACCAGCCGACTACTTTCGCTAAATTTCCATTAGCCATAGTCAGCGGCAGGTCAACAATAACGCTATGCGGATCTCCGCGGAAATCAGAGGAGACTAACTCTTCATCGGTAACATCCAAAATATTTTTAAGATCTCCGCCGGCCGCCTCGCGATAAGCTACGTTTACCTCTTCAACGCTTGCGTCTTTTTTAAGAGCGCACACAAAATCAACCACAGAAACCACCGGGGTGGGAACCCGCATAGCTATCCCGTCCAGTCTTCCTTCCAATTCACGCATAGCCTTAGCCACCGTTTTTGCCGCTCCGGTCGTTGTGGGAATAATGTTCTGGGCAGCCGCCCTGGCCCGCCGCAAATCCTTGTGGGGAAGATCTAAAACCCGCTGGTCGTTGGTATAAGAATGAATCGTGGTCATAAACCCCTTATCCAAACCGAACTTATCATCCAAAACTTTAATCATCGGAGCCAAGCAATTGGTGGTGCAGGAGCCGTTGGAAATAATGTCATCCGCGTCCGGATCATATTCGCCTTCGTTAACTCCGATCAGGTAAACGGGAATGTCGTCACTTTTAGAAGGAGCGCTCAAAATAACTTTTTTGGCTCCCGCTCTTAAATGTTTTTCGGCGTCTTCCCTTTTGGTAAAAGCTCCGCTGCATTCTAGAATTATGTCCACTTCCAGATCCTTCCATGGAAGCTTTAAAGGATCCGGTTCCGTGAAGCTTCTAATTTCTTTGCCGCCTATAACCAACTTATTTTCTCCAGCCTCAACTTTGCGACGATAGGCGCCGTAAAGGCTGTCATATTTTAGAAGATGGACCAGGGTTTTTTCGTCAGTTAGATCGTTAATAGCCGCTACATCCAAACCGTCTTTTTCTAAAATAATTTTCAATGCCGGCCGGCCAATGCGACCGAAGCCGTTGATGGCAATCCTTTTCCTCATATAATTTAAATTTAATTTTTACGCAAACCATTCGCTTCTAAAAACTATTCACTCAAATTTCCAATTTCTAATATCTAATTTCTAAATAAATGACTAATTCCAAAATGTCCGACGCTCAATTCTTTATCGATTAGGATTTGGCTATTGGGATTTGATTAGAAATTAGGTCAATTAGAAATTTGACATTACTCTAGCAGCTCCAGTCCACGAAACACTTTCTCGTACGCGCCGATTGTTTCCTTGATTTTATCAACGCCAACTTCATAGGACGGATCTTCGCTAATGCCCTTGTAAATTCGGCGCGCTTCCGTCAGCTCCTCTATCCCCGCTAGCTGGCCGGCCTTTACTTGGCTAATTCTCTCGTTCGTGTCCTTCCCGCTATAACCAATTTCTTTCAAAACCTCCCCCAGCATATTATCAGCTTCAATGACAGCCATTTTGCCGCTGCTTACGCTTCCCTCCTCAATCCGTTTCTTCACAGCCTCCCAGCGTTCGGCATACTTTGATTTTTTAAGACTTGGGATCTTCGCTCCATAAGCTATAACCTTTATGTCTCCTCGAATTCTTTTGGAAATTAAAAGAATATCGGCTATTAAAAGAATGGCCACAACAAATCCAGATGTTATTTTAATGTAATGGAAGAAGCTAGATTTCTGAAACGAAGACCAGAAAGAAGAAAGCAAACTTATTGTATCTGTTTCCATATCATATGTAGCTTGCTAGTTAGTGCCCTAATTAAATCTAAACTTTAAAAATCCAAAATCCTAAGCACTAAATCCTAAACAAATTCAAATTCCAAAGCCCAAATTTTCAAAACAGTTTCGAATTTTGGATTTTAGCCATTCGACATTGTTTTGGATTTTGGATTTAGGATTTACTAGCCTCAAACGCATAAGCCGCGTTCAGCACCGTCTCTTCATCAAACCACCTGCCCATCAACTGCAGGCCAACCGGTAGCCTTTTGCCTTCAACTTCGACATTGCCGCAGGGAATGGAAATAGCCGGCATGCCGGTGATGTTGGCTGTAACCGTAAATATGTCCATTAAATACATTTCCAGAGGATTTTGAATTTTCTCTCCTATTTTGAAAGCGGCTGCGGGAGATGCCGGCCCGAGTATAATGTCAACTTCTCGGAGCGCTTCTTCCATCTCTTTTTTAATCAGCGCTCTGACTTTTTGAGCTTTTAGGTAGTAAGCATCGTAGTAGCCGGCGCTTAAAGTATAAGTTCCCAGCATTATTCTTCTCTTAACTTCTCTGCCTAAGCGCAGCGAACGCGTTTTTAAGTAAACATCCAGCAGTTTTAAACCGTCGTTTGCGTCACTTTCCGCGACCGCCGATCTGCCGTATTTTATTCCATCATAACGAGCCAAATTGGAGCTAATCTCCGACGGCATAATAATATAGTAAGTGGCTAGGGCAAATTCGCCGCTGGGAAGACTTATTTTCTTAACCTTAGCCCCCAAACTCTCGTATTTCGCTATGGCTTCCTCGATTATCTTTTTTACCTCTTCGTCTAAGCCCTCGCTTTCCAAATACTCTTCGGGAACACCGATTTTTAAGTCTTTCATATTTCCCCCGCCCAGCAAATCCTCGTAATTCTTATCAGCAGTCTTCACGGAGGTTGAGTCGCGAGAATCCCTTCCGGCTATTCGACTCAACACAATAGCCGCGTCTTCCACCGTCTTGGTAATAGGCCCAATCTGGTCCAGACTGGAAGCCATAGCGATTAATCCGTAGCGGGATACCATTCCGTAAGTCGGCTTGAGACCCACTACCCCGCAAAGCGACGCCGGCTGGCGAATTGAGCCTCCGGTATCCGAACCCAGAGCCCACGCGCACTCCCCGGCCGCCACCGCCGCCGCCGAGCCTCCGGAAGAACCTCCCGGAACGCGACTTGCGTCTTGCGGATTCCTGGTAAGCTTGTAGGCGCTGTTTTCAGTGGAAGACCCCATAGCGAACTCATCCATATTAGTCTTCCCCAAAAATACAGCGTCGCTTTCTTTAAGTTTGGAAATAACGGTAGCATCGTAGGGAGAAACATAATTTTCGAGAATTTTTGATCCAGCCGTGACCGGCAGTGATTCCACGCAAATATTATCTTTGACGGCGCATGGAATACCGGCTAATAAATCAACTTTCTCGCCCCGTTTAACTTTTAAGTCAACCGAGCGAGCTTTGTCCAGCGCAAACTCTTTATTCAAGCTCAAAAAAGCCCCCAGTTCCGGATCTTTTTCTTCAATTCTTTGAAAATATTCTTGAGTTAAAGCTTCCGAAGAAATTTCTTGGTCGATTAATTTTTGGTGAAGCTCGCGAATCATGTTTTTCTCTACGAATTACGAATTTTGTACGAATATACGAATCAATGAAATGCCAACGATTAGTTCATATTTCACATCAATCTTGTAAACAAATTCATTCGTATATTCGTAATTGATTCGTAATTCGTAAAGATTTTCAAAATACCGCTTTCACTTTATCAAATCTGTCCTTCTTCTCCGGAAAATTATTGATAATAGCCTCTTTCGTGTCTTTTCCATACTCTGCGATCCTATCCTCCCGCATAACATTTTTTGCCCCGCTGATATGAGCAACCGGCTCGACCTCTTCTGTGTCAGCTTCGTTTAATTTCTCCACAAAATTCAAAATATCAGATAATTCTTTAGAGAATCTATCTAACTCTTCCTCGTTTAGCTCTATGCGAGCCAGACTGGCTATTTTTTGAACCTGTTTTCTCGATAACATAAAAGTTTTATATCAAAAGTCAAATGTCAAATCTCAAAATTATAAATTGTCCATCCCGCGAAGCGGGATACCAAACTTTTAACTTTTGACCTTTAAGTTTTGACATTTTTAAAAATCAATGGCTACCTAATCATTTCCACAAACTCTTGTTCATTGATAATCTTCACACCAAGCCTCCTAGCTTTATCATACTTCGAACCCGGGTTTTTGCCAACCACGACATAATCGGTCTTCCTGCTGACTGACGAGGAAACATCCCCGCCTAACTCCCGAATCATATTTTTAGCTTCGTCCCTGGTCAAACTTTTCAGTTCGCCGGTGAGAACGAAGGACAGGTTTTGAAATTTGAAATTTGAAATTTGAAATTTGGGGATAATAACATCCACTCCTAACTTATCCATTCGCTTTAACAACTCCAGATTATTCTTTTTATTAAACCACTTATGCAAACCTTCGGCTGATTTCTCTCCGATGCCCTTAATTTTAAGCCAATCCTCAATTCTAATTTTTGGAAAATATTTGATTATATCTTTTAGACCGCTTATTTTAATTTTAGAATTTTGGATTTTGGGTTTTATTTGAAATTTGAAATTTGAAATTTGAAATTTCTTGCTAATCGCTCCAGCGATTAACGCGGCTGTCTCCTCCCCAACATACCGAATTCCCAAAGCGAATAAAAATTTCGGCAGTTCTATTTTCTTGGATTTCTCAATAGCTTTTATCAAGTTATCAGCCGATTTCTCGGCAAATCTCTCCAGCGGTTCAAGATCGCCTTTCTTAAGCTCGAATATGTCGGCCGTGTTGGAAATTAACCCCTCATTCATCAATTGTTCTACAATCTTGTCTCCCATTCCCTCAATATTAAATCCCTTCCTGGAAACAAAGTGAATAATCTTTTCCCGTTCAACGGCGAAGCAATTTGGATTAAGACAATAATGCGCCGCGCTTTCTTGTGAAATTTTGAATTTGTTTTGGATTTCGGATTTCGTGCTTCGGGTTTTCGCGGAAATTATTTCCTTTCTCACCTTCCCGCCGCATATCGGACACCTGGTCGGCATATGAAACTTTTTCTCACCGCCGGTCCGCAGGTTTTTTATAACCTCCACCACTTCCGGTATTACATCGCCGGCTTTATGGATAACCACCGTGTCGCCGATTCTTATATCCAGTCTCTTTATTTCATCTTCGTTGTGAAGCGTGGCGCGGGAAACAACCGAACCGGCCACTCTAACCGGGCGCAAATGAGCCACCGGCGTCAGCGCTCCGGTCCTGCCGACTTGAACTTTAATATCCTCGACCACCGTAGTAACTTTTTCAGGAGAAAATTTATAAGCAATAGCCCAGCGAGGAGCTTTGCCGGTATAACCCAGCGCGTCCTGGATCTTCTTGGAATTTATCTTAATTACCACGCCGTCGATACCATATTCCTGTTTATTCCTCTTACCCTCCCAAGACTCAAAAAACTTCCGCACTTCGTCCAAATTTCCGCACAACTTGTAATTTTTATTCACCTTAAAACCCAGCTTCTCCAGCAACTGTAATTCTTCAACTTGTGTTTCAGGAAAATTTATCCCCCCGGTTTTTGACCTTTGATCTATAATTTTGGTTTTTGGTTTTTGGTTTTTGGTTTTTATATAATCTATATCATAAATGTACGAGTCCAGCCTGCGCTTAGCCGTAACTTTGGGATCAAGCTGGCGAATGGATCCGGCGGCCGCGTTTCGCGAATTGGCAAAAGGAGGCAGGCCCTGCTTTTCCCGCTCTTTGTTTATTTCTTCTAAATCTTTTTTGCGCATCCAGGCCTCGCCGACCACGGTGATATCAACATTTCTATTTAGTCGAAGCGGAATACTCTGAATGGTCTTCAACTGCTCCGTCACATTCTCGCCAATCACTCCGTCTCCCCTAGTCGCGCCCCGAACAAAGAGACCGTTTTCATAAGTCAAAATAATCTTCAGCCCGTCAACTTTGAGCTCGCAGCAATAGTCAAGCTTAGGGGAGGTTCGACCTCCGCGCGGAGGTTGAACCTCCACGCCTTTCTTCAGCATCCGCGTAATTTTTTCTTCCCAATCCTTGAGTTCCTCAAACGAAAAAGCGTCGTCCAGCGACCACTGGCGATGTAAATGCCTTACTTTCTCAAATTTTTCCAGCGGCTTGCCGCCAATCCGCTGACTGGGAGAATCCGGGCTCCTGAACTCGGGATATCCTTTCTCCAGCTCCCGCAATTCCCGCATCAGCGAATCGTAAACCTCGTCCGAGACTTCCGGACGATCCAAGACATGATATTCATAGCGATACTTGTCAATTTCCCGCCGCAGTTTTTCGATTCTTTGCTTGGCTTCCTGCTTACTTTTCATAATCTCATATTAACAAAGAAGCCAAACTTCCACAATGGAAGTTTAGCTTCTTAAAGCAG
>CAZIWW010000030.1:0-8728 GCA_964543275.1 uncultured Bdellovibrionales bacterium
TTATTACATTGCCTTGCCAAGGCAGAAACGGCGGTTCGATTCCGCTCACCCGCTCGAGAGATTGACAAAAAGATTTTTTTGGATTATACTTAGATAGTGCTCAAGTAAAAGCTAACCTAAATTTGGAAGAAATTTTATTGCTTTTTCGAAAAGTATTTTTATTTTGTTTAATTTTTTAGTTTTCTATAAAATAATGTCGAAATTGGAAATGATTAAACAGTTGGAGTATTTAATTGCTTTCCAGACAAGGTGTTTAAATGAAGGAAACTGGTCCGATTTTGACAAGGTGGAGAACGAAATTAAAAAACTGGAGGAAAAAATACTTTATTTCAATGAAAGAGGCAAACAAAATTCTTCTCCCGACAGTCGGAAGTCTAACAGCTTTCTAGATAATAGCTCTATTAAAACATCAATGCCTTAGAGTTCATACTTTGCTTTATTTAAGCCCTTTTTACACAAGCTAAGCCCAATCCGTCAGGTAATTTAGCTATCTAACTTGACATTCTTTCCTGAAAGTGCTATACTCCCTCGTTAAGTCCTGAAAAGGGCTTTTTTAGTTACCTGCCGCGTTTTCTGCCGATTTTAACTGAAATATTCCAAAATTTAGAATGCGAGGTGTTGCCGGGCAATCGACGTATGATAATTCGGTGGAAAATGCGGTAGGTGGATTGCTTGAAGTAGGGATTTAACATTAACAATTTGGCATTTTTGGATGCGTATTTTGGTAATCCTGGCTTTTTTAAGCCTGGCGCCGATCTTTCTCGCGGCAGAGAAAGCCAAGGCGGAGGATAACCAAGACAAAAACGCAGAACAAAAATTAGAAATTCAATATAATAAAAAAATTGCTTCACATAACGATAACTTTATTGCTCCAGCTTACATTCCTGAAACCGTCATTTCGGTTGTCAAAAGTTATTCCAAGAAAACCTATCGGGCTGATGTTGCGAGTAAGTCCAATGTTCCTAAGGGAAGCTTTGTTATTAGCGCTACGGCTTATACTGCCGCCGCTGACGAGTGCGGCAAGAACGACGGGATTACAGCTAGCGGGACTAAAGTCAAAAAAGGTAAAACTATAGCTTGTCCTCCCCAATATCCATTTGGAACCAAGATTAAAATCAGCGGTATGGGGACCTTCGTTTGCGAGGATCGAGGAGGAGCTATTAAAGGCAATCATTTCGACATCTATATGAAGACAAAGAAAGAAGCCTTTGCTTTCGGCCGAAGAAAGCTGGTGGCTAAAGTTGTGAAGTAAAAGATAATTGAAAGTTAGTATAATAAATACCCCGTTGCATTTTGTGGCGGGGTATTTATATTAAAACTTTTGCTGCTAGAGGCTTGACTTGATTAAACCCTTGATTAATCCCTACTTTATAATTTTATCAATAAGCCCGTACTCTTTAGCCTCTTCGGCGTTCATAAAGTAATCGCGCTCGGTGTCTTTCTCAACTTTATTAATTGGTTGCTTAGTGTGTTCGGCAAAAATTTTATTGAGTTTCTCCTTGACTTTGACAATGTGCTTGGCGTGGATGGCTACATCGGTAGCTTGGCCTGTGGCGCCGCCCATTACTTGATGAATCAGCACTTCGCTGTTGGGCAAGCAAAATCTTTTGCCTTTTTTGCCGGCGGTCAGAAGCAAAGCTCCCCCGGAGGCGGCTAGACCGATGCAGATAGTGGCCACATCCGGCTTGACATACTGCATAGTATCGTAAATAGCCAAGGCAGAAGTGACTTGCCCGCCAGGGGAATTGATATACAGCTTGATATCCTCTTTAGCGTTCTGGCTTTCTAAAAAGAGTAACTGGGCGATTATGGAGTTGGCCACATTATCGTCGATTGCCCCGCCAAGAAAAATTATTCTTTCCTTAAGCAGCCTTGAATAAATGTCGTAAGCCCGCTCGCCATAAGCGCTTTTTTCAATGACAGTTGGAATCAGGATTTGATTCTTCATAATGAAATGAATTAAGAATTAAGAATTATGAGTTAAGGGCGCGCGTTCTGGTTAATCCCTAATCCATAATTCCCAATTCCTGATTCATAATTAAATCTTAGAGATTCTCCAGGAATTGAAAAACTTTTTCATTAAGCAGATTTCCTTTAGTGTAATTATACAAACTCTCCATGTCGACATTTTTTTTTACAGCCCCCGTATTCTCATAGTAGGCTAAGACTTTATTCATTTCTGATTCTATTTCCCGACTCTCTACTTCTATATTTTCTTTCCGGGCTATTTCTTTGAGAATCAAAGCGGCTTTTACTCTGTTAAGCGCCGGAATCCGCCAGTCTTTTTTTATTTCTTCCCTTGTCTTTTTAATATAATTAAGATAAGCGTCAAGGTCCATACCGGTTTGCGTTATGTTTTGCTCAAACTCGCCCAGCATTTTTTCCAACTCGTTTTCCAGAAGAATGTCTGGAACATCCATTTGGCTGCTCTTTGATATTTTTTCTATTATTTTTATTCTTCTTTTGTCCTGGTTTTTTTTCTTTTCTTCCAGCTCTAGTCCCTCCTTAAGACTTTCTTTTAGTTTTTCCAGACTTTCAAATTTGCCTAGACTTATGGCGAATTCATCGTCGGCTTTAGGGAGTTGTCTTTCTTGGACAAGATTCATTCTAACTTCAAATCTGGCTAGCTGTCCGGCAAGCTCTTTCTGATGGTAATCTTTAGGGAAACTTAAATCAAACTTTTTTTCTTCTCCCTCTTTCATTCCCAGAAGCCTGTCTTCAAATCCCGGAATAAAATAATTTTCTCCTATAACTAAAGGATGGTTTTTGCTGACTCCGTCTTTTATCTCCTGGCCGTCTACCAAAACCCTAAAGTCTATCTCTACTCTATCTCCTTTCCTAGCTTCGCGGTCAACGGTGATTAGTCTAGCTCTGGATTGACGGAGGTTTTCAATTTCTTTATCTACTTGGCCGGGTTTGATATTAACCGAATCAATCTTTTTTATTTGTTTAGCTTCTTTTCTGTAGTCAGTTAAAGTTATTTTAGGCATAACACTGACTACGGCTTTGTATTCAAGATTGTTTCCCGGCGCAATTTTAGTGATAGTAACCTCCGGCTCTCCGATAGCCTCGATTTTATTTCTAACAATAGAATCCACATAGCTTTTTTTAATAGCTTTTTCAGCTCCGTGAGCTAAAATCTTTTCGCTGCCCACTTTTTGCTCGATTATTTTTCTCGGGGCTTTGCCCGGCCGGAAGCCGTTGACGTTAATATCCTTGGAAAGTTCTTCAGCCGCCAAATCCAAAAACCTTTCCAACTCTTGAGCTGGAACAGAAATGGTTAATTCAACTCTTGATTTAGGCAGTTGCTTTATCTTTATCATTTCTGAAATTTTTCTTTGTACAGCTTAATACTCTTTTCAACAGTTTCCAGCGCTTTGGTTTTATTTTCGAATTCTTTTACCTCGACTACTTTGTTTTCTATGACCTTGTATGTTTCGAAAAAGTGTCTTATCTCTTTAATGACGTGTTTGTTGATGTCCTCTAAATCTTGCGCTTCTTCCCAGCGGGGATCGTCAACCGGGACGGCGATAATTTTATCATCTGAATCTCCGCAGTCGATCATGCGCATCACAGCCACCGGTCTTACTTTAAGCAGTATCCCTGGGTGGAGCGGGTAAGTTGTTAGAACGACAATGTCCAATGGGTCGTTGTCTTCCCAAAGAGTCTGGGGAGCAAAACCGTAATCGAACGGAAAATCCTGGGTTGTCTTCATAGCCCGGTCTAATTTTATCAGCCCGGTTTTTTTGTCTATTTCGTATTTGTTTTTTGATCCCTTGGGGGATTCGATAATAGCGTTGAATTCTTTAGGAGCTTTATCGCCCAATGATAGATCGTGCCATAGGTTCATTGGTAATTTTCAATTTCAAATTTTCAATCTCAAGTGAATTTTTAATTACAGAATTTTAAAATTCTAAATTAAATAATCCAGAATTGATTTGAAATTTGAAATTTTGGATTAAAAATTATATTACTACAATTTTTCTCTTAGTTTTGCTTTCTTTTTTTACTCTTCACTCTTTTTCTTCTTCTCCCTCGGCTTTCTTTTCCGACTTTTCTTCAGTTTTTGATTTTTTCTTGTTTGTCTTATCCTTACTCGGTTTTAGTTTCTACCTCAACTTCCTTAACATCTCTTTCCGCGGATTCTTTTTCTTCTGGCGTTTCAGTCTCTGCGCTTTTTTCTTCATCATTTTCCTTCTTGACTTCTTCAGTAGTGACATCAATTTTCCACCCCGTAAGTTTGGCGGCCAGGCGCACATTCTGACCCCGCTTTCCTATAGCCAGTGAGAGCTGATCTGCCGGGACGAAGACTTTGGCTTCTTTCTTTAATTCGTCTATTTCGACATTAGTGACTTTGGCCGGAGAGAGAGCGCTGGAAATGAATTTAGCCACGTCGTCATTCCAGTCGATGATGTCGATTTTCTCTCCGCCCAATTCGTCTATGATGGCTTGTACCCTAGTTCCTTTCTGGCCAACGCAGGATCCAATGGGATCAACTCCTTCCTCGTTTGAGGCTACGGCAATTTTGGTTCTGGATCCGGCTTCTCGGGCCATAGCTTTAATTTCGACTGTCCCCGAGAAAATTTCCGGCACTTCTATTTCAAACAGTTTATGAACCAATGTTGGATGGGAGCGGCTAAGGACGATTCCCGGACCTTTTGGGTCAGCTTCCACTTTCATAACATATACTTTAAGCCGCTGGCCGATGCGATACTGTTCTCCCTCTATCTGCTCGGAAGGAAAAAGAATTCCGGTGGATTTCCCCAAATCAATGAACACGTTTCTGCCTTCGATTCTCTGGACTACGCCGTTTAGAACTTCACCCTCCTTTTGCTTGTAC
Organism: uncultured Bdellovibrionales bacterium; assembly: GCA_964543275.1. GTDB lineage: Bacteria > Patescibacteriota > Minisyncoccia > Moranbacterales > UBA11712 > CAZIWW01. Next base: position 4,841 of record CAZIWW010000030.1, read on the forward strand.
TCGTCGTACATAGCGTCTCTTTCCGCTTCTCTAATTTTTTGAATAATTACTTGCTTGGCGGTTTGGGCGGCCACTCGGCCGTAATCTTTTTGGGTTTCAAGTTTTTCTTCAATAATATCTCCGACCTTGGCGTCTGGTTTGATTTCTTTGGCTTCTTTTAGAAGAAGATCTCTTTCTGGATTGTATCGTGGCATCCTTTCCTCGCTTTCCTCTATTTCTTTTGATTCTTCTTTATTAACATCAGCAATCTTGTCAGTCTCGAAAATTCTGGTAGTTTCGTCCACTACTTCTTTTACTAAATAAAAATCCGCCTCGCCGGTTACCTCGTTAAATTCGGCTCGGATGTGCTGACCTTTACGGCCGTAATCTTTCTTGTAGGCGGCTGCCAGAGCGGATTCGATTGCTTCGATAACTTTATTTTTGGGCACTCCTTTCTCTTCGCAAATTTGGGCGATGGCGCTTCCGTATTGGCCCAGTCGGCCAGCTTGCGGGTCGTCGGTCTTGGTTAATTTTTTTCTTTTAGCCTTAGCCATAGACGTGATATTAGTTATTTGAATAAATGTTAATCAATAAGTTGCGAATTTTCTGGAATATGCCGAGCTAGCAATACTAACAATATCCGCAACCCGACACTAGTATTTATTAGTGAATTAGCGCAGTGTTTTAAAAAAGTCCGATCACTCGGACAGTTCATTTCACTTCAGGCAAACCTTGACTACAGACTATAGGAAAAGCGGAGATTTGTCAAATTTGCAAATTTATGCGGCGGAGTTAATAAGGAATTCTGCAACCGAAAAAACACCCCAATCCATCTAGCCAAGATGGTTGCTTGCTAGAAACCTTATAGATTAAATGATTTAGATTAGATAATTTTTATTCTCTTGGATTCTCTCCATGTGGATTTCCTTCCGGATTTTCCTCTTCTTCGTTTTCACCAGGACTCTCGATTGGTGTTTCGGGCGGGACTGGCTCCTGTTCTCGCTGAATTGATTCCGGAGCTTGTTCTGGCTGCTGTGTTTCTTGGCCCTCTATGGTGTTTTCTTTGAATCCGTCTAAAGCTTCTTTGCCTTCCTCAAGATTGGAAATTACTTTCTTTACATCCTCATTGTCTGGGTTAAGTTCAGCTATTCTTCTGAATTGCTCTAGGGCTTTTTCTTTTTCATCGAGTTTATCATAAACCAGACCTAGGAAGTACCTGGCGTTGGAGTAATTTTCCTGGAACTTTACGGCGGCTTCCAATTCGCCGCGAGCCTGGTTATACTGTTCGTTTTTATAGTACAGAATTCCAAGCTGGAACAATATGCCGGCGTCTCTTGGGTTTATACTTTTGCTTTCTTGCAACTTGGCAATAGCCTGATCAATTTCTCCCAGCTTTTCCAGAACAACAGCTATCATAAATTGAGCCTGAATGTAATTGCTCTTAAGCTCAACTGCTTTCTCGAAATTCTGTTTGGCGGAAGCTATATACTCTTTAGCTTTCTCGGGCAGTTGGACTTGTTGGTTTCTTTGAGTCGTTTGTTGGCTGGCGCTTTTGGCTGTTTCCAAGTCTGCCATAGTCAGATATACCTGTCCAATCTGATAGTAGAGAGCTGGATTTTTAGGATCGTACTTTAGAGCTTCTAAGTAGTTGTCCCGCGCTATTTGCTCAGCGTCGTCTTTTGACCCGATAACGTTTTGATTTATTTGAGCTAGCTGGACATAGTTATCCGCGTTTTTAGGGCTGATTTTAATAGCTGTCTTGGCGCTTTCTTCGGAAGCTAAAAATAGATTGCTGATGTTGGCTCGATCATCTTCGGAAAGATTTTCTAAGCCTTTCTCTTTAACTTGTTCGTTTAAAAGTACGAATAGGGCCACGGATAAATTGCGGGAATAGATATCTCGAGATCGATCTAAGCTAGTCACTCGAGATAGCTTGTTAACTAGCTCTTCCGCTTCTCCTCCCTGGACATCGCTGGTTAAGGCCTTATTGTAAGCGGCGGCGGCCACATATTTTTGGCCTTCAAGATAGATTAGAGAAATGAAGCCGACAATGATTAGCACGAAACCGAAAGACAGCATTAAAGAGGCTCTAGGAGATGAGGATTGACTAATTATCTCTTCTTTTTTCTTAAATACGTCGGAAGCCAGAGCTATAAATATAGCCATCAACAGCCACCAGACAAGATCGCTGGTTATATTAGAAGGATAGAGGAAAAATATCACTGTCAAATATATCCATCCAGCCGCTATTCCTATTAGAGTATATGTTCCCGACTCGCTTTTGCCAAAAATTTTAAGAAATGAAACGAAGATATAGAAAGCCATTGAGCCGATCAGAAACAGGAAGGCGGCAGTTCCCAAGAATCCAACCGAAGCGGCGATGGTAAAGAATCTGCTGCCGGCCTCATTAAAGGCAACTCCCCAAAAGTTAGAGAGATTTATTTCTACAGGCTTGTTTTTTAAGTAAGCTAAGGCGTAGTTTGATGGTCCGACGCCTAGCAAAAAGTTATCCTTCCAAGCACCCTTGGCTATTTCGTACGAAGCGGTTTGACTTAACGATACTTCAACTGGCAGAGATGCCGGTATGATTGGTTTTGTTCGGCCAATCAAAGTGGCTACCAGAGCTAGGGTTAGAATTATCATAGGAAATATTAGCGCCCGATTTTTTTCTTTACTGCCTCCGCTGGTTACAATGGCTAGTCCGAGGAAGATGGCTATGCCGACAAGAAAGCTTATGAGAGCGGTTGGGAAATTGATCATTATTAGAATGAAAAGAAACAAGGCGGAACAAATGCCCAATGAGATTTTAATTACTAAAGCTCTTTTCTCCAACAGCATGGCTACTGTCAAAATTAAAATAGCTCCTAAGTAAACAGACAAAGAGAAGACGGAGCCGATGGTATTAAAAGAACTTTGAGCGATTAGCGGATTCTTAAAAATGAATTTGCCGAAAATCTGCAGAAGCGCGAATAGCGATACGAAAAAAGTCGAGAATATAAGGGCTAGGAGCAGGTAAGTTATTTTCTTTCCGGAGAAGTTGTTGTTAATTACTAAAAAAATGGCAATCAGCGCGATATAGGTTACTAACGAAAATCCTTCCGTTCCAAATCCTCCCCACATACTTTGGTCTCGGTAATGGGAAAAAATAGTGCTTAAGGAAAATATCACTAGCAGAAAAGCTATTGGAACAATAAGGGGGTTTTTTTTAAGTCTAATTTCTCCTTCCCATGCCAGCTTGCCCACCCAAGTCAGGAAGGCTATGCCGCCAACGGTAACAATTAAGAGTTGTTTGTTAAGCTCCAGCACGCTGGGGACATTAGGGATGAAGAATAAAGGAACTAAGAAAACCAGCAAATAGATACATCCTCTAATTACCCAGTCTATTATTTTTTTAACTCTAACCCTTTTCTTCTTGATTGCCTCTATGTCTATTTCAGCTCTGTTCTCGACTGACTCTTTTTTAATTGTATGGGGTGGCATTGGGCGAGGCGGCCTCTGTGAAATGTCTCCCCCTCTTCCTAAATCAATTTTCATTTGGATATTTATTAAAAGTTTAAAGACTCAGCAATTTAGAAAAGGTATAGCTTAAGGATTACTTTTTTGATTATAGCAGATAGATTATAATTGTCTAGGTGTTGTATGTACAAGTCCGCCACCGATTGCGCTCTTGAGGCAAATTAAAGTTATTCTCTCGCAATAATAGCGTAAACCGCGGAGGCGAGAGTTTGTTTTGGAAAAGTATAGTGTACTCTTCTTTTTGTATTATATCAGACCAGATAATCAATTATCATCTCAAAGTTAAGAATTTTAGCATTGCTTCGCGATATTTTTTTAATATACTTTGTTTTTGAGAAATGTTGTGCTTTACTACAACTAGTTGTAGTGTTTTTGTGAAAAGGAAAGTAGTAA
>CAZIWW010000031.1:0-8508 GCA_964543275.1 uncultured Bdellovibrionales bacterium
CTTGCAATATCTAATTTCTAACTTTGGATTTTCCAAAATGTTAGTATCCTATGCAGAATTTTGACAATCTGCCTCTTTGTCCCTATTATAACTCTAGGCAAAACTATTAACAAGCGGCTATGAATCAAAGAATTTTCTCCGGCATTCAGCCATCGGGAACGCTTCATATAGGAAACTATTTGGGCGCTATTAAAAACTGGGTGGCTTTGCAGGATAAATATGAATCCATTTTTTGCGTAGTTGACCTGCACGCTATTACTGTTCCCCAAAATCCGGAGGAACTGCGCCGAAAAATAATTGAAGTGGCTAAAATTTATCTGGCCGCCGGGATCGATCCAGAAAAATCAATTATCTTCGTCCAGTCGCATATTCGCGAACACGCGGAGCTGGCCTGGATTCTCAACACCATTACTAAAATACCGGAGCTGGAACGAATGACGCAATTCAAGGATAAGTCCAGGCAGCACAAGCAAAGTATCAATGTCGGGCTATTTGATTATCCTGTCCTTATGGCAGCCGATATTTTACTCTACGACGCTAATTTAGTTCCGGTCGGCGAAGACCAGCTTCAGCATATTGAAATAGCCCGGATTCTCGCTCGCCGCTTCAACCAAACTTTCGGAAAAACATTTACCATCCCCGAACCGTTCGTTATGAAAGAGGGAATGAGAATTATGGGACTCGATAACCCATCCAAAAAGATGAGCAAATCCGCCCAGAGCGAATACAATTACGTCGCGCTGACCGACAATCCAGATCTGATTCGCCTGAAAATCAAAAAAGCCGTCACCGACAGCGGAAAAGAAATCAAATACTCTGCCGACAAACCCGCCATTAAGAATCTTATCAATATCTACTCGTTGCTGGACAACGTAAAGCCCAGGGAAGTAGAAAACATCTACAAAGGCAAGGGCTATGCTGAATTTAAAAAAGACTTGGCTGAAGTTGTGGCTGGCTTTCTTGAGCCTTTTCAGGAAAAGTTTAAAAATATAGATGACGAGGAGGTGAAAAAAATTCTGCGGGAGGGCGCTGAAAAAGCCAAACTTCTCGCGGAGAAGAAAATGGAGGAGGTAAAGAAGAGAGTAGGACTACTATGATAGATAAGAGCAACTAAAATATTTTCACTTAAGGAGGGAGTCCGTGAACCTTGCCAATTTTAACAATAGGGCAAAGAATAACTTTACAATCGCTAACTTCATCACTGTTTCCGGTCTGGTAGTGGACCTCTGGAACAATTATCTTATCTTCAACGGACTAAAAGGCTGGACGCCGATCTTTCTAATAACGATTGTAATAGCCAGCGATTTTTTTGACGGGCTTTTTGCCCGACGAAGAAACGCCAAAACATGGGTAGGCTCTAATCTTGATAAACTGCGGGATAAGGTTTTCTCCTTATCTAAGTTCTACTTTAAGTTTCTGTGCTACTGGTCATTGCTGGCCTGCCAACTCTACTGGGCTTCATTTATTTTAGTCCTTCTGACGGTTCTGACAACAATTGAACTTATATTATTTACCGTTGGCTCCATCGGGATGGTAAAAGATCTCCCCATAGAAGCCAACAAGTGGGGAAAAAGAAAAATGTTCTTTGAGTGCTTAGCCATCGGTTTTTGGTCAATCGGCTTTTTCATCTCTCCGTCTATGTTCTCTAACGGCGACTTGCCAAACCTAATTCCGGTCATTGCCTGTCTTCTCATCAGCATCTACCACGCATTAAAAAGCCTGGAAGGTTATCGGGATGCGTATAAAGCTGCGAAGAAAATATAAAGTACAATTTCTACTTTCATCAACAAAGCCCGCTGGCAAAACCGACGGGCTTTAAAAATTATAGCAACTCAAACCGCTACGATAAATCCTTTATGATAAATCCTTTACCGCAGGTAGATACACATCTCTGCGATCGTAGACTTGCGTACCCATCTGCCATAAATCCCCTTTTCTTTTATTGCTCTCTAATTAATTTCAAAATTTCATTCCTCTTCTCCTCCATCATTTCTTGGCTATTCGCCTCCAAATTTAACCTCAACAGCGGCTCGGTATTTGACGGCCTGACATTAAACCACCAATCGGGATATTCGATTTTAATTCCGTCCAGCTCGCTGGTTTTTCCGTCCGCGTATTTTTCTTTGAGTTTTTTGACAACTCCGTCTTTGTCATCAACCTCGCTGTTTATTTCTCCCGAGTGAAAATATCTCTTAACCCCGGCAGCCAGCTCTGACATTTTTTTATCTTTTTCCGCCATCAAATTTAAAATCAAAACAGCCGCTAGGGTGCTGGCTTCGGCTTTGTAATTTTCCTCAAAAAAGTAATGGCCGGAAAGCTCGCCGGCAAAAGCGGCGCCTTCGCCGCGCATCAACTTCTTTATTTTAGCGTGCCCGACCGGACACTCCAGAGCCGTCCCGCCGTTTTCTTCGATTATCTCCTTTACCGCCCGCGACGATCGAAGGTCGTAAAAAATTTTGGCGCCGGGATGCTTTTCCAAAACTATTTTAGCCAGCACCGCCGTAATCAAATCCATTGGAATAATATCCCCTTTCTCATCAACAAACCCAATTCTGTCAGCATCCCCGTCGTAAGCTATTCCGAGATCCGCTTTTTCCTCCACAACCTTCCCGCAAAGTTCGCCAAGCGTTTCCGTTTTAAGCGGATTGGCTTCATGATTGGGAAACTTTCCATCAAGATTGTCGTATAAAGTTATCAGTTCTATATTTCCCGAAAGCCTCTTGTAAATTTCCAGCTCCAAAATCCCCATCGCGTTAGCTAAATCAATAACAACTTTAAATTTCTTCTCGCCCAGATCGGCAAAAGAAGAAAAATAATCGCAGTACTCACTCTTAATATTCTCCTCCGAGATAACTTCGCCTTTTCTTTTTGTCTCATTAAAATTTCCCTTCACCGCCAAATCGCGAATTTCCAAAAGCCCGCTGTTTTCTCCCACCGGAACAGCCTCACTGCGGCAAATTTTCATCCCGTTATACTCCGCCGGATTATGCGAGGCCGTGAGAACTATACCGCCGTCAACCCCCAGCCTGCCCGAAGCGAAATAAACCATCGGAGTCGAGGCTAGGCCTAGATCATAAACATCCGTTCCCTGATCGGTTACGCCTTCTGCCAAACTTTTAAAAAGCGCCGGACTCGACTCGCGGATATCCCTGCCAACAACTATTTTTTTAGCTTTTAAAAACATAGCCACCGCCCGACCGATATTATAAACCGTTTCTTCGTTAATCTCACCGGGATAGATTCCCCGAATGTCGTAGGCTTTGAAAATTTTTGGGTTGATTTCCGCCATATTTATTAAACTTAAAAATATTTTACAAAAGGACACCTCTTGGCTATTATTATAACAGAGTTTAATGAATTCGAGAAATTCGTATATTTGCCTGCCTCCCGGCAGGCAGGTGCTTAATTCATAATTCGTAGAGAAATACATGAAATGCGTCATTATAGCCGGCGGGAAAGGCACCCGCCTGTGGCCGGTTAGCCGCCGCAGTAAACCCAAACAATTTCAATGCCTCATTTCCGATAAGACTATGCTTCAGGAAACCTATCTCCGGATGAGAAAAATTTTCAATCCCGAAGATATTTACATTTCCACTAATAAAGAATATGCTGATGAAGTTAAAAAAGAAATTCTTGAATTCCCGGAGAAGAATATAATCGCCGAACCAGTCGGGCGCGGAACAGCCCCGGGCATAGCTCTGGCCGCCGCCGTCATAGGAAGCATCGACGAAGACGAAATAATGGGAGTGTTCCCAGCCGATCACTTTATAGAAAAATCAGATGCACTCCTAACAGCTATTCAGAAATCAGCGGACTTTCTAGAAAATAATGGAGATTACTTAATAACTTTCGGAATTACACCCACAGCTCCGGAGACTGGTTATGGCTATATAGAAAAAGGAGAGTTAATGGAAGAAATTGATGGCGTGGAATTCGTAAAGGTTAAAAGGTTTGTTGAAAAACCCGACTTCTCAACCGCCAAAAATTATCTGGAAAGCGGGAATTTTTTCTGGAACAGTGGAATGTTTATTTGGAAAACAAGCACCATCATAGAAAAGTTTGAAAAATATGCCCCGGATACTTATACAAGGCTGATGAAAATCAAAGATGCCGCCGGAACTGAAAATTTTGAAAAAGTCCTAAACGCAGAGTTCACGGAAATGGACAAAGATAGTATTGATTACGCCATCATGGAAAACGAGCCCAATCAGATTGTTATCCCGCTGGAAATAAACTGGAGCGATGTCGGCTCCTGGACGGCTCTCAAAGACGCTCTCATTTCCAATAAAAAGGAGCATCTAGTCAAAGGCGAGCATATCGACTTTGATTGCCAAAATCTTCTGGTCTATGGTTCCGACAAATTAATTACCACTATTGGAGTAAAAGATCTTATTATCGTTGATTCCAACGACGCTGTTCTCATCTGCGATCGCAACAAAGCCCAATTAGTTTCGGATGTGGTTAAAAAGTTGGAGGAAAAAGGAAAAATAAAGAATTTATAATCTTGTAAATTTAGAAGTTGAAGTTAATTCCAGGAGCAGGTTGATTACAAATTAGCTTACTTTTATGTCGTTAAGAATCGGAATAGTCGGGCTTCCCAATGTTGGGAAGTCAACTTTATTTAAAGCGCTGACTAAAAATCCTGTTGACACCAGCAACTACCCGTTCTGCACCATTGAACCGAACATAGGCATTGTACAAGTTCCCGACGAGCGCTTGGGAAAACTGGCCGCGGTATTCAAATCGGAAAAAATCGTTCCGGCGGTGGTTGAATTTGTCGACATCGCCGGACTGGTTAAAGGCGCCGCCGAAGGCGAGGGACTGGGCAATAAATTTTTGTCTTACATCCGCGAAGTGGACGCCGTTTGTGAAGTAGTGAGAGCTTTTGAAAACAAAAGTATTACTCATGTGCACAGCGAGATCAATCCCCAAAACGACATCGAAGTTATAAACACGGAGCTGGTTCTGGCTGATCTGGAGACCGTGAATAAAAAAATAGAAAAGCTAGAAAAAGAGACTCGCGGAATGGATGAGGAAGTCAAAGAAAAGCTAACGGCAGTAAACAAAATTAAAGGCTCCTTGGAAAAAGGAAAATCAGCTAGAGATCTGAATTTAAGCCAGAAAGAAACAGAGCTTATAAAAGATCTTAATCTTCTAACTCTTAAGCCAATCATCTACGTTTTAAATGCCAAAAGCGTAGAGGCGGTTCATGAATCGCCTCTACCTGCAAAATATCCACTCGTGGAACTCGATATTAAGCTCGAGGAAGAACTCTCCGAAATGTCCGAAGAGGAAGCAAAAAAGCTGGAGATAAAATCAAACCTGGACCAGCTTATTTTGAAATCGTATGAAATTTTAAATCTGATTACTTTTTTGACTACCGGCGAAAAAGAAACCAGGGCTTGGACTATTAAAAAAGGCTTAACCGCCCCGGAGGCCGGTCGAGCCATTCATTCCGACTTCGAAGAAAAATTTATCCGAGCCGAAGTCATCAACTGGAAAAAATTGCTGGAAGCCGATTCCTGGTCCCGCGCCCGCGAACTGGGCTGGATCAGAACAGAAGGCAAAGATTATATCGTCCGGGACGGAGATGTAATCGAGTTTAAAATTTAGGCCGATTTCTTGAATCCCGCTTCTGCCCCAGCATCTTTATCCAGTTCTTTACTAACGTTATAAACTTCCCGCCTTATACCATGAAGTTTCTCCGCTTCTTTCCTTTTAAACCCAATAGCAAGATCATTATCAGAAATAAGTTCCTTTAACAGCTTAGCATTCGTGTTCAACATTTTCCTTATTTTGCTCGCAACTTCTTTTTCCAACATCCCTAGTTCCTCCTGTCCTTCTAAGCTTATTTCCTCTGGTTTTATTTTCTCTAAACCCATTGCCTTTATTTTAATAATCAATAATCAAGCTTGTTTTTCTTTCGAGCTTTATAAATTTCTTCAGCTATTTTTTTCTGCCTTTCTTCTATATCCTCCAACTTTTTAAGAGCCCTCTCGTAAGCTCTCTTCATTTTCGCCAAATCTTTCTTCACTTTTTTATCCTTGAGCGTATTGAGCATATAGAAAACAAGTTATTTTTAAATCATTGCTTCTTATATCCTAGCATACATTCTAAAAACTTGCCAAGAAACACAATATCTGTTAAGCTCTAAATGCAACTAGGAAAGTCCGACAGCTTCTTCGCCACATACGGATAAAGAAGCAGCATCCGTCAGAACCCGGGCTTTTCATCTGACGGGTTTAATTAATTCTCACAGTAATAAAATTCTCAATTAGTTGATTAGTCCGCCTGCAATGATATTGCGTTTCGGGCAGGCATTTATTCGCAAGTTAGCATCATATATTATGGAATACGAACTCTTGTTTATTATTTCTCTTGACAACGAGGAAAAAATCGAAGAAATTAAGCACGAGATAGAAAAAACCATTGCCGATTTAGGCGGCAAGGTTTTAAGCTTTACAGATATCGGCAAGAGAAAATTCGCTTACCCTATTAAACATCAGACTCACGGATTTTATAGCTACGCTCGCTTCAAAACCGATGATAATTCTGTCATCGCCGAGCTCAACCGCCGCATCAGCTTGAACGGAAAGGTAATGCGCCACCTTATTGTGAGGGCTTCTGAAATCGGAAAGCCCGTTGTCAGTCCTGAAGCAGAAAGATTAGCAGAGCAACCAACTGCCCCTGGGACAAAAACCGAGCCGCCTACCAAAGAAAAGAAGGAGATAGCAGAAAAGGCTAAAGCCAGTATGGACGAGCTGGACAAGAAACTTGATGAGCTATTGGAAGAATCCCCCAAGTAAATATCATGCTAATTAACTAAACAAATGCCAATCAACGAGTTGCTAGTCAGTTTATCCGCATCATTTGCAATTAGCGGATTAGCGTCTATTCGTAGATTAGCATCGCATCAAAATGAACCTCAACAAAGCTATGCTTATTGGCAACATCACCCGGGACCCAGAACTAAGAAGTACGCCCTCTGGGCAATCCGTAGCTTCTTTCGGATTAGCCACCAACCGAGTCTGGAAAGACCCCAGCACCGGAGAAAAAAGAGAAGCCGTGGAATTTCACAACATCGTTGCTTGGGGAAGACTGGCTGAAATTTGCGGGCAGTATCTTCGCAAGGGAAGCAAAATTTTCATCGAAGGAAGAATTCAAACCCGCAGTTGGCAGGGGCAGGACGGCAATAAGAGATACACTACCGAAATAGTCGCCGAGAATATGATTATGCTGGACCGAAAACCGCAGGGGGATTTTCAAACCCAGCCCAGCGCTCCCCAATCTCAAGCTCCCGCCCAGTCCGCGGGCGCTCCTCAGCAAAAGCAATCCGCCCAACCCGAAGAAATCCCCACCATTCAAATCGACGAAAATCAGGATGAAGTAAAGATTGAGGATATCCCGTTTTAACAAATTCAAATCTCAAAACGCAAAACTCAAAGCCTTGGTATCCCGCTCCGCGGGATGACAAATCTTTTTAGAATTAATCGTCTGGCGAAGCCAGACACCTTACTTTTGACATTTGACCTTTGAGTTTTGACATTTAATTACTATGGAGCCAATTCAACCAACTAAAAAAAACTGCTACTTTTGCACCAATAATATTGATGCCATTGATTACAAAGACACTCAACTCTTGAGAAGATTTATGAATTCCCAGGCCAAGATTGTGCCTCCGCGTCGAACCGGCAACTGCGCCAAGCATCAGAGAATGATCGTCCGAGCCATCAAGAGAGCCAGAACAATGGCGCTGGTGTCATATCTTATTAAATAACCTTGTTTCCTTGGCAACTAATTTCTACAAATTTCGCGAAGCAAATTTCTATCAATTTCAGAAATTTATGGAAATAAAGTAGAAACCAATGGAAATTAATCGTTCTGTTTTTTAAATTATGCTAAGCCTTTCCGATATAAAAACCGGCAAAACCATAGCCTTGAATGACGAGCCATACCTCGTTATTTTTCATCAGCACTCGAAAATAGGCCGAGCCGGCGCGGTTTTGCGAACCAAGCTTAAAAATCTAAAAACCGGCGCCGTGCTGGAAAAAACTTTCCAGGGAGCGGATAAAATTAAAGAGGCTGAAATCGCTAAAACCAAAGCCCAGTATCTCTACAGAGAGAACAACGGTTTTATTTTTATGGATAACAAAACTTACGAACAATTTACCCTGCCACGATCCGTTTTGGCAGATTCGGAAAAATATCTTATTGAAAATACCGAAGTGACAATTCTTAATTTCAACGATCAGCCCATCAATATTGAACTGCCGATAAAAATGAACTTCAAAGTCGCGGAGGCCCCGCCTGCTATCCGCGGCAACACCGCCGACGGCGGCTCAAAGCAAGTTACCATCGAAACAGGACTTAAAATAAACGTTCCGCTGTTTATAAAAAAAGGCGATATAATTCGAGTGAACACCGAAACCGGGGAATACGTGGAACGGGCGAAATGACTACTCACTTTACTACTCACTTTACTACTCACTTTACTACTCACTTTACTAT
>CAZIWW010000032.1:0-8397 GCA_964543275.1 uncultured Bdellovibrionales bacterium
CATCGCCTTTGAATTATTAAATCAATATAATCGTTCCCGCAATGAGCCGTCGTGGAAGTTATCCTTACCGGACCATCGGTGCACCGAGCCGGATCGGAGATCGGAGCAACATTTATGTTGAACGAAAAACTCGTTTGATTGGCTGGGAAAGTAACCGAAGCTGGAACACTTACTTTAGACGGGTCACTGCTGACAAGATTAACTGTAACACTAGAACTTCCCGCTCTGTTCCTTTCCAAAACCAGAGTGGCGGTGGAGTCTTCATAAACCGTCTTCGTGTTTGAAGGAAAATATATACTGCAAATCGCCATTTTATCAAAATTAATCCACCCCAAACCAGCCGCCCTTACCGGATGACCTGAATTCCAGCCGTAACTATTAACATCTACGGCGCCATCCGCTTTCATTTTAACTCCGTAATTCGATCCTTTTAATCTAACCCAGCCGTCATTTCCCATTGAAACAATTTTTGCCCACCCATCAAGGTATCCTTGAAACTTATCGCCTGTTTTATGCCACTGCGCTGAATGGCAATCGCCGGGACAGAAAGAAGGAGAGCCAGCTTGAAAATTAACCCAGCCTATTGATGGATTATCGTTTTGGCAAGCTCCTCCCGAATCAGCGCCGGAGCCAATTCCAAACCAAGCATATCCTTTAACAGGCCTTGTTGAATCGCCGCTATTGCCGCCCAAAGTCATTCCGTAGGCGACTCCCCCGCAAGAGGTCTGCCTCGTTGCGGAACTTAGCCAGCCAATAGTAGAGGGATAAGAAGTATCGCCAGTATTGTTTCCAACCCATCCCCAGTCTTCAAAGTATTCCAGCGCCTGGGAATAAGAAACTGAAACCCACAGACTCACCAAAGCAACCGCGATAATTAAAACAGAGAGTCTTAATAATTTCCTTCCCTTGCTCTTTACTGCTTTTGTTTTCATAAAATTATTTCAATTCTTGAACTGCTAAGATTATACCACAAAAAAATATTTACAACAAAAAAGTTATCCACAGCGAGAATTACGCAACACGTAACACGCAGCGCGCAACATGGGATATAGGACAATAACTGCGCCTGTATTGCGCGTTGTTTGCCCCGGGCTACGCGTCGCCTGCATTTCTTTTATCGTTAGCAAAATTCCTTATTTTTACCCGACTGCGGATAAAATAAACCAGGCCCACGCCGACTAAAAGAGCAACTGTTAGAAGCAGAGAAGCGCTCTCGAATCTGCTTTTCAGCAAAACAAAACTGGCGCCGAAAAGATATCCCAACAATACCGTTATTACGCTCCAGCCAACACTGCCAATAAAATCGTAAATAAAAAACTTTTTAAATCTCATCTTAACTACTCCGGAAGTTACGAGAGTGATGAGGCAAAGGCCGGTAGTGAATTTCACCATCAGCAGAGCCTTGCCGCCGTGGAGATGAATAAAATTTTCTACTTTATCCAGCCTTTCTTTGGTAATCCTTAAACACCTGCCGTACTTTAATACGAACCTCCTTCCGCCCCAGCGCCCCAACCCGTACCAAATTAAATCGCCGCCGATATCACCTAAAAAAAGGACAAACATAACCGCATAAAGATTAAAATACCCCTGTGCCGCCAAAAATCCGCCAATAAACATTATGTTAAGTCCTTCAACAAGCGAAAAGAAAAACAGCAATGGATAACCCCAATGGATAAGCTCCTGGCTAATTTGACTCCAATCGAAATGCATTTACTTTTTTAAATTCAACGCTAAATACCAGAAAAATTCATTTTAATTATAGCCAAGCTTTCTAAAAAAGAGAAATTCGCAGAGCTGTAATTAAAAACAAGAGCGAAACAAAAAACAAATAATTGACACTGTAAATAAAATTAATTTAAATTAATAGAAATAGTGAGGCCGTAAAAAGCCCCTCAAAAAAAATCAGTTAGGAGGTTAGGTTAGTTCGTTAACAACTAATTGTTTGTTTTTTTATTAACCTAAAATCTAAAAATCACGGAGGGAGTCCAATGGATGAACAAATAACTGCCGGCTACACCTTTGACGACCTGCTTCTTATGCCCGAGGCATCGGAAGTATTGCCCACCGAGGTTAACCTCGAAACCCGCCTGACCCGGAATCTTAAGCTAAATATTCCCTTGTTGAGCGCCGCCATGGATACGGTGACCGAAGCGGAGACGGCCATCAGTATGGCTCGCCAGGGCGGGATCGGAATCATCCATAAAAATATGGGCATCGAAGCCCAGGCTCTCGAAGCAGAAAAAGTCAAAAAATCCGAGAGCGGCATGATCCTGGACCCGGTTACCATCGGGCCGGAGGAAAAAATTGCCGCAGTGCTGGAGCTGATGCAAAGATACCGCATCTCCGGCATCCCGGTGGTTGAAAACGGCCGCCGTCTGGCGGGAATCGTCACCAACCGCGATCTGCGCTTCGAAACCAATCTTGATCTAAAGGTGAAGGAAGTAATGACTAAAGAAAACTTGGTTACCGTCCCGGTTGGCACCACTTTAGAAGAATCCAAAGCCCTGCTCCATCAATACCGCATCGAAAAGCTGCTTGTAGTGGATGACAACTACAATCTCAAGGGACTGATCACCATTAAAGACATTGAAAGAATCCGCGAATATCCCAATGCCTGCAAAGATGAATTCGGCCGCCTGCGTGTGGGAGCGGCGGTCGGCGTCAGCACTGACCGAGAGACCAGAATCGACACTCTGCTCAAAGCGGGAGTTGATGTAATTGTCATTGACACGGCGCACGGCCATTCCAGCGGAGTCATCAAAGCCATCAAGGCAAGTAAGAAAGAATTTCCCCAGATCGAATTGATTGCCGGAAATGTTGCCACCGGGGAAGGGGCCCGTGATCTCATTCTGGCCGGAGCAGATGGGATCAAAGTGGGTGTCGGTCCCGGCTCCATCTGCACCACCCGGGTCATCGCCGGGGTGGGACTGCCGCAACTTACCGCGATTATGAACTGCGCCCGCGCCGCCCGTCAGTATGAGATTCCCCTGATTGCCGATGGGGGAATTAAATTCTCCGGAGACATTACCAAAGCCTTGGCCGCCGGAGCAGACAGCGTGATGATCGGCAGCCTTTTCGCTGGAACTGACGAGAGTCCTGGAGAGACCGTGATCTTTCAAGGTCGCAGTTATAAAGTTTATCGCGGAATGGGCTCGCTTGAGGCCATGAGAGAAGGTAGCCGCGACCGCTATGGCCAGGCCGACATAGAGCTGGAAAGCAAACTGGTCCCCGAGGGCATTGTGGGGCGAGTCCCTTATCGCGGCAAGTTAGCCGATGTCGTCTATCAGATGCTCGGCGGCGTGCGCTCCGGGATGGGATATGTCGGCTGTCGCAATATCCCGGAATTGCATACCAAGGCGCGCTTTTTGCGCATCACCCCCGCCGGTCTGCGGGAATCGCATGTTCATGATGTGGTCATTATGAAAGAGACTCCGAATTACCGGCTGGATTAACCAAACGGATCAAACTCCAAACTTCAAATACAAAAGGGAGACTATCTAATAAAGATATCTCCCTTTCATAATGCCGCTTGGCAACAACCAACTAAAGCAACCCAAACCTCACTTTTTAACACTTAACATGCGATCGCATTTTATATGTCAAAAACATCTTTCGCTTCTCTTGCCAACCCTGCCAACCATAGATCGCTAACAACCTATTTTATCGGGCACTTTGAATGATCATGTTTTTTGGCCGGACAATACTTTCTCCCGTAATTAATCGTTCGGTAAGTAAAATTAAACCATTCTTTCTTGGGTATAATTTGCATCAAGTCACGCTCGATTTTATCAGCGTTATTTTCCTTGGTAAGGCCCCACAACCTAACTAGACGCCGCACATGAGTATCCACCGCGATGCCTTCCACCACCCCGTAAGCGTTTCCCAAAACAATGTTGGCAGTTTTGCGCGCCACTCCGGGGAGAGTAAGAATTTCTTCCATGGTCCGCGGCACCCTGCCGCCAAATTTTTCTTTAATTATCTTTGCCGCCGCCAAAATATTTTTAGCCTTATTGCGATAAAATCCGGTTGATTTTATATCCCGCTCAAACTCTTCAGGACTAGCCTTCACATAATCATCCAAGGTTTTATATTTCTTAAAAAGTTTTTCTGTCACCTCATTAACTTTCTTATCGGTGCACTGGGCTGACAAAATCACAGCCACTAAAAGCTCCCAATTATTTCCGTAATTGAGTGAGGTTTTAGCGCGCGGAAACAGTTTTTTGAGCTTTTTGATAATCTCCGTCGCTTTTTTCTTGCGGCGCGCGAGTTCTTGTGGAGAAATCGATTTTTTCATAACTGCCGCA
Source organism: uncultured Bdellovibrionales bacterium (assembly GCA_964543275.1). GTDB lineage: Bacteria > Patescibacteriota > Minisyncoccia > Moranbacterales > UBA11712 > CAZIWW01. The sequence goes on from CAZIWW010000032.1 coordinate 4,305, forward strand.
AATAAACACAGGAACTTAATTAACCAAGTTCCTAATAAATATTTAGAATTCCAATTCCTTCACTCTTTCCCAATCCGATTCATCGAGAACCACGATTTCATCGTCGCCGATTATATACAGATAGTCGTTGATGTAGATGGCCCGGCGGGCTTTAATGCCGCTTACTGTTTTAGCCAAGCCTAACTCGTCGCCAGCGTACGAAAACACATAGCCGCCTTTGCTTCCCGGCAAAAAGAAAACCTGATGCTTTTTGTCCAGCAGAAAAGCGTGATGAGTGCTAGCTATCTCCGACCAGTGCTCGTCTAAATTATAAGTGTTCATTTCTTTTGGATTCTTGGGCGAACTAACATCAAACAAAGTTACTTTCACTTTGTTGTCTTCCTTGCCAATCCCCAGAATTTTATCTTTGTCCAGAGGATGAAGATAAGAAGAGTAACCTGGAATTTTAAGTTCTCCCTTAAGCTCCGGCTTTTTTGGATCAGATAGGTCCAAGACAAAGAACGGATCAATTTGCTTGAAGGTAACTACATAACCCTTGTCTCCAATAAACCTCACTGAATAAATTCTTTCCTCCAGTCCTAAATCTTTAACTGAACCGATTTCTTTAAGATTTTTGTCAAGAATATAAACATCGTTGGCGCTAGTTTCCGATCCGCCGATGCCAAAACCCCGCCATCCGCCGCCGACTGTTGTGGCAACGCGCAAATGATCTCCGTATTCATCCAATGAAAACTGATTAAGCGGTTTTCCGTTAACATTGCCGGCGGCTAAAATTTCAAGCTTATCCACATCAATCTTCACAATGCCCGTATTTTCCAGCTCCCGAATGTGAGTTTTTGAATATTCCCGCATTTTATTTTCCATCTCATTTTCCATTTTCATCCTTTCGTCCTTGTCAAGCGAACTTTTGTAGCGGTCCATAATTCCATAGAACTCCGTCATTTTAGCATTGTCGCTTATGTCATACCCTCGCAGTTTTTCCATTTTTTCCACCACCCAATCGGCAACCAAGCCTCTGGTTTCTCTAAAAAAATTAGTGACATATTTAATCAAGTCGCCGGGATAATAATAAGTCGCGTAGATGGCATTGGGGGACATATAAATTACAGACTCGCTGGAAGAGCCGATAAAGGCAACTGTCTTTCCAACTTCCCCCGCCGCGGCGTCAAGCTCCATCACGGTGTAAGTGACATCAGTCGGAACATTGGTTGCGGGATGATATATGTCCGCACACTTAACAGTTACCGGTTGACCATTTACAGAGAATGGCTCAATCGGGCAAGGTCGATTAAGGTTTATAACATTCTTAGCCACTACATAAACCTTATCTCCATAAAGTCTAGCCTCTTCAATTCGGCTATTGTCTTTCAACTCTATGCTCCACTTTTCTTTGGGAGAAGCCGGGTCGGTCACATCGTAGCCGTAAATTCTATTATCATTATCGCCTCCGTAATAATTGCTCTTGGGAAAAATTATTAAAGTGTTTTTGTATAAAAGTAGGTCGCCCTGTTTCTCAATTTCGGCGTCGACTTTCAAGTCTGTTGGAGGAAAAGCTTTTATGTTCTTCACGACGCCTGTTTTTCTTCTTGGCGGAATTGGCGGAATTACATCCGATTCTACCTCCAGGTCTCGAAGAGGCATAATTTCGGATCTGGACGAAGAAAAATAAATTTCTTTGCCGCTTGTTTTGACAATATCCGGCTCGTCAATCCCCATCACTTGAACATTGGTTTCCGAAACTCTCTCCGGCGCCGCTTGTTTTTCAGCCGCGCTCGGAGCCGGACCCGTTTCCAAGCTCTCCGCCTCCATCACGTCGCCTCTCCCCAACATCCCCAAGCCGCCGCCCATATATCCCGACGGAGCTTTCTCGAGATATTCCTTAAATTCCCGCTCGGAATTGAATCTCTTCACGCCTAAATTCTCTTTAGCTGTACGGATTTTTTTCAGTTCATTCGGAAGTTCTGGCAGAGAGATAACCTGATATTTACTCAAAACAACAAATACTCCGATAACTCCTAAAATGACTGCCAGCAGCGCTATAGTAAATTTAGTATTTATTTCCCCCTGCACTTTAATGATTTTTTTGATCCTCTTTTGTTTTTGTTTTCGAACCATAGCATTTTTAAAATTGTTACTTACTTTAAATTACAAAACTCCTAAAACTTAGTTTTCTTTTGCAGGCACGAATTAAACTAATATTCACACTAAAAATAACGAAGGGATGGATTTTATGATTTAAAATAATTAAACATTTTTTAAGGCGGGTATGCCTCGCAAAGCAAATCACGCCAATTTAACCATGGACCGCAAGATAATCAAAAACGAAATCAAGCAAAGAACAACAAACGCAAACCTTCAAGCGTCTTTGGCTGAAAAGCCAAGAACAAATAATTCTTTGATTTCAATTTATCAAAAAGATGCTGATCCTGCTTTTCTACACGGCTCAATTAGAACCGCGGAGTTAAATTCGCCGCCGGTCCGTAATAATTATCACAAGCCGGCAGTTTTTTTATCTGGAAAGATCTACTTCTTCTTCCTCACACCTTTAAAAGGCTTCCGATCGAACTTCTGATCAATGAACTGTTTCTTCGCTGTTTCTCTTTTAGTCCATCTTTTATTTCTGGGGCTTTTTACCTGATCGCGTTTTTTCACGCAACCTACCCGGCCTTTGCCCCTTTCCTTGTTTTTAGCCATAGATTTGTCTTAACTCTTGTCTCTTATTAGGTTAGAATCCCGTCGTCTCAAAGCAAAAAGAAAAAAATAAGCTTATTTCCTTTTTATTCTAGATAAACCGCCACGGAAACTCAAGCGACTAGTATTTCTATAAATTGAGCTTTTTGGAGAAAGTGCGGGAAACACGCTGCCCCTGCTAGGCAGAGAAGATCGATTGCTTACAGAACTATTAAAACCTTTGCCTCGGAGATAATTCCTGGTATACGCTCTCGCGGAACGAGCGGCTTCACCCCTTGCACCTAAACGGCTTGGCTGGTCCTTGACATCACGACTGGCATTCCCGCTTCTGCCTCCGCCCCCGGAAAATAAGCCTAGGAAACCTCCACCGCCGGAACTTTCAGATCTTCTCGCTCCTTTCCTCTCTTTCTTTGGATACTTATACTTTGGACCGTATTTTATCAGTTCCCTAGCTAAAAGCCTGACCTCCTTTTGGTCGATATCGTCGCCGGCATTCCGTTTTAATTCGCCCAAAACCATTCTCATCTCGTCAACCGTGATGCCGTCGCCGGCCGAATGCTTTTTCATTCCCTGAAAAAACCGCTCTCGTTCTTCGTCTCTGTTTAAAACTTCCGCGATCTTCGGATTTTTGAGAAGTTTCTTCATAGCGCGGCTATACTTGCTTCTTCTCGCTCGCAAATCCCTCGCGGTAAACATTTTCTTAGGCATAGTTTTTGTTTTAGTTTTTTAAATGTCTCATCTGGTCGCAATTACTGAACGCCGCTCGAACTATATTTGAGCGGAAGTTTGCGCCCTAACTGGCGCATATCTCGCCCAGCGGCTCACTCCCCTTGCCTTGGGTGAGGTTTGTGCCGAGACATCCAGAGTATTTTCTTTGCCATCAAAACCCTCCTTTCAGTTGGTTTGGCGTTACGGGACTCAAAGAGCATAAGAAACTTTACCTGAAATCTGTTAAAGAATCAAGTGTTTTGTGGTGTTTATGTCATTCTGTTTTCAATTTTGTACTTTGTCACCTCAGATACATTTGGGTGCAGTTTAACGGCGTTTAGCACCTCCGGTTCACTCGTTAATTCCGCTAAACGGTCTAATATATCGCTTGGACTGTTTGGATTGTTCGCAATCACCATTCGCACATAGTCCGGCGCTTCTTCCAATGCTCGTCGCATTGAATTTTCCGGGACATTTGGATTGCAGAAAGCGAGCGTTCTGACGTTAAAATTCTCGTCCATAGAGAGAAGATTTAGAACAAATGGATCCGCGCCATCAGCAGCTTCTCGGCGTTTTTCTTCAAGCGACCACTCGGCCACCTCTCGCTTTCTACCTTCAAGCCCTTGATCTATTTCAGCACACATAGAATCAATATCTGCAAGTAGTTTTTTAGCATCAAGCGAACCCTCGACTT
>CAZIWW010000033.1:0-7923 GCA_964543275.1 uncultured Bdellovibrionales bacterium
CAACAATCTGTGTCCCGCCAGTGATTATGTTCGTGGAGCCTTGATACTGACCTTGGTTACATCCATACCCGGAAGGCGGACAAGGAGGATTACAAGGATTACAGAAAGCCTGCGCCCAGGCAAAAGAATCGCCCAGTAACAGCAACCCCGCCACCAAAAATAATAAAGCCGCTGTCTTCTTCATACTCACACCTCCATGTATATAATGAGCCCGAAGGAGAAAATTCCTCCTCCGGGCTTGGTTATCTAGATATTGCTGGTAGTTTAGATGGCGCCGCCACCGATGACCTGGGTCTGGCAACCGGTGTAGCTATGGCTGGCCGTGCCACCGGGCACGTGAACCGTAGAATTCAAACGTAGATTCTGAGTCTGAATCCCACCCGCACCGGTAATGGCCATGCTACCGGCGGTCGCCGCTGTGCCGGCAAGCTGGGTCATCTTCACGTCGCCAACCAAGGCGTAACTTGCCTGCTTGATCTTGTAGCAGGACAGAGTGCTACTCTTGGTCTTGGCCACGGTCAGACCAACTTGACCCACGCCCATCACTCCGGCGCACGGGACACAGTTGACGGCCCCAAAGCCGGTGCCATTGATTTCAAGCACGGTCTTCTGGGAGCGGACCATCCCTGCCTCGCTGGCGACCGATTTCACCGGACCCTGACTCCATGTGGCGGATTGGCTCATGTAGATTTTCGCGTCACCAGCACCACCGCAGGTCGCCATGGCCTGGGCAGCGAAGAACATGACTGCCAACGCGGCAATCGCCAATAGGAAAATTTTCTTTTTCACGTCTCTCTCCTTTTTTAATGTTTTAATTTAATTCCGAATTTCGATTAACAACCGCATCTTAATGAATTTTAAAGTACTGTCCCCGTTATCACCTCCTTTTTCTCCACCTGCAACTAGAGTTAGTTGCGACGGGAGTTGGATATATAAAAACCGTTATTTCGAAGTGTCTGATGGAGATACATAGACTATACTCGCCTTTAACGGCCTCTGGAAAGCCGATCGCCCGCTTTCACCAGTCGGAGAAATTTCCACTTCCATCCGATAAATTTCACCTTTCTTAGTCGGATCCGGAGGTGGGCAATCAATTTCGTATTCAAGAATATCAGAAAATGTCCGTTTAATTTTCTCAATCTGTGGTTCCTTATTCTCTCCCTTGAAAACTTTCTTCGTTAATTCATATGTTCTGAACACCTTGTTGAAAATAACTGTCCTTAGGAAAATCTTAGAGGTGTTCGGTGTCCAGATCAACACCTTTGAAAAATCCAGAGGCTCCTTATACTTCACGACTTCGGAATCATTTCCCTTTTTCAAACGAACGTTATATTCCCGATAAGCCGTGAAGAAGACCGTCATAGACTGGTCCGGAGTAAATGCCACGCGTTCCAGAGGAGAAAGCGCGTTGCTGTTGAAATAAAACACTCTCTTGCCCGCAAGATTTTCGGTCGTCGCACATCCGAAAACCATAAGCGCACACAGCAAGAACAACAAGAACAACCAAACACTCCTTATCATCATCATTACACCCCTTCCGCTCACCAAATAAAACGCAAGATTTGGTGAAAATTTTTAACGTTCTTTTAAGTTAGGCTTTCGGACATAAGCCATAACTATCCATAACTCCATTCCTTAATTTCTCATGTAGTCTTAAATACAAGCATCTTTCTCTAAACCGCGCAACCCCAACTGTGGATAGAGAAATTTTTTTTATGGTGTAATTAAAACTTGACAAGCCTTTAAGTCCTGTTGTGTTGTATTAATTTATCTCCCAAAAATTTTACACGACAAAGAAATAATCCTAGTTTTTATACTAGTAATACAAACCTATAAGTATTTTGTCTCAAAACACAGGATTGCTCGCGCAGAGTCAGGTTACAAACCCGAACCTCATATTTCCAATTCTGCTATTCTATGCAGGAGCAAGATTACTCCTTACTCCTTACTCCTTATAATTCACAAAGGGTAAACTATGATGTGAAGCAGGTTACCTGTCCGCCGACAGACGGGCAAACTTGCTCCCGCGTGAAATTAAAGAAGCTAGACTTCCATAATGGAAGTCTAGCTTCCTCTTCTTCGCACTTTTTTAAAAAATTAAGAAGTCTGCAGTTTTTTATAAACACTCCCCGCCGCCACTGCTCCTTCGGCCGCCGCGGTAATAATCTGCCTTACTTTATCCGAGCCGGTAGTCACGTCGCCGGCGGCGTAAACGCCGGGAACATTGGTGCTCTGATCGGGATTGACTTTAATAAACCCCTGCTCGTCCGTTTCCACTCCCAAGTTTTTAATAATTTCGTCTCTTGGTTCGCTCCCGATCTCAATAAAAACTCCCTGCAAGTCTAAGTAAGTTTTATCTTTGTAAGGATTGTCTAAAATAACTTTCTCTACAAAATCTTTTCCCTTAATTTCAAGAATGTTAGTGCGGTAAATTACAGTAATTTTATCGCTGGCGTCTATTTTTTCCTTAAAAGCTGGATCGCATCTCAGCTTTTCTTTTCTGTAAATTAAATAAACTTTGGAAGCGTATTCGGCCAAGAGTAGAGCCGCCATAGCCGCGCTATTGGCGCCGCCTATAACCGAAACAATTTTACCTCTAAAAAAAGCCGCGTCGCAAGTAGCGCAATAAGAAACTCCTTTTCCCTTGAATTTCTCTTCTCCCGGAATATTCATCTTGCGGTATTCGGTTCCTATAGTTAGCAGAATATTCTTAGCCGTGTATTTATTTTCCGAAGCGGCTACCCTGAAATCGCCATTCATTTTTTTAATATCTATAATCGATTCCATTTTAATCTCCGCTCCCAAATTTCTCACCTGTTCAATCATTTTTTGAGCCAAATCAAAACCAGAGATGGAAACAAACCCTGGATAATTTTCGATTTCGTGGATCTCGTTTAGTTGTCCGCCCGGCTCCGCGGAAAAAACCAGATGCTTCAGCCGATAGCGGGAAGCGTAAACCGAAGCCGTGAGCCCAGCCGGACCACCGCCGATTATAATAAGATCGTAAGCATTACCCTTCATAAATAACGCCTTTAGTTTAGAATCAACACTTCTCCTCAAGTAAAAATTCGAAATCTGAAGCACGAAATTCGAAACAATATCTAAATTCAAAATTCAAATACTCAAACCCTACTCGGACTTTCTCACAATAGAGCCGAAAATCAACATTAGCTCGTTTGCCTCTTTTAGTAACTCTCGTCTTTCCTTTTCTAAAGTTAAATTATTCATAACACCTACAAGCTCCAGCCAAAATTTACTTTCCTTTGATTCTTTTCGGCAAATTTTTATTCTCATTAGAAAATCCTTCTTACTTAGAGTCTCGTTAGCCTCAATATAATTAGCGCCCATTGAACCAGTTGACCTAACAAGCTGCTTTCCATCTTCAATATTTGATATTGTACGAGGTAATTTTTTTTACAAAGCCTCTAGCTCTTTTAGCAAACTTTAGTGTCCGATCTTCTAAATCGTATTGTTTCGAATTTTGAGTTTTAGTCATTTGAATTTGTCTCGGATTTCGATATTCGAATTTCAGATTTTCAAAACTTCTCTAACTCTTCCATCAGCACTTCCTTCGCTTGAACTCCCACAAATTGTTTCACAATAGTCCCGTCTTTGAAAATAATCAGAGTCGGGATAGACATCACGCCGTATTCTCCCGCCACGGCTTGGTTTTCATCGACATTTAATTTTCCTATCTTGACTTTTCCAGACAGATCTTTTTCTAATTCTTCCAAAATAGGTCCCATCATTTGGCATGGACCGCACCAGGGCGCCCAAAAATCAACCAGCACCGGCTGATCACTTTTTAAGACTTCCTGCTCAAAATTTTGATCGGTAAATTGCAACATATTTTTCTCTTCCGGAGCTAAGCTCCGAAGAAATGTCCCAGAGCTCGGCTCTTGGATTTTAATAGCTTACCCTCCAAATCTCCTCCCCCTTAAAGAAAAATCTTTAATAGCCTTTTGAAGTTCGTCCCCGTTAAAGTCCGGCCATTTCATTTCGGTAAAATAAAGTTGAGCGTTGGCGATATCCCACATCATAAATCCAGCGCTCATATGAGGCTCGCCGCCGGTGCGAATAAGGAGATCGACGGGGGGCAGATCTCTAGTCATTAAGTTCTCTTTAAGCACTCCGGCAGTCACCTTTGCTTTGCTCTTACACTTTTTAACCACACTCTTCACCGCCTCCACCATATCGTCATCGCCGCTGTAAGCTAAAAGAAAATTAAGGAAATAATCCTTATAATCTTTCGTCCTTTCGATGCATTCTTTAATAATTTTCTTGAGCGAGTCTGGAAATTGCTCTTCCCATCTGCCAACCACATTTATTTTCACTCTATTTTTGTGAATATCCTCGCTGTCAATTAGTTTCTTAAAATAGCGTTTATAAATATCTAAAAGAGCCTTTTTTTCTCGAAATGGTCTTTTTTTAAGATTATCCACCGACGATCCCCAAAAAGTAAGATGCTTTATTCCCAAATCAAAAGCTGTCCGCAATACTCGTTCTAGATTTTTAGCTCCTTCTTCGTGTCCCTCCCACGGCTTCAGTCCCCGCGCCCGCGCCCAGCGTCGATTGCCGTCGGGAATGACGGCTACATGAAAGGGGATATTCTTAATTTTTCCTGACATATAACTGTAACAAAACAAAACTTAGGAAGAAAAACTTTCCTAAAAGTATTTTGACTTAGATTAAGGTCTTATTACTCTCCACCCATTGGTGATAATTGTAAGGGAAAAACGATTGCGAAGCAAGTCCAAGCAAAAATTTCTAATTGATCTAATTCCTAATTGCTCTAAAGAGATCCTAAGCACCAATTACCCAAGAACCGAATCCAGACTTCTCGAATGTTTGGGAATTAGGTGTTGGGATTTTCTTAGGTTAATTAGAAATTAGGTTAATTAGAAATTCTCCAATTCTCTCTTAAACTCTCTTAATAAATCCTTCTCCCTAACTCTTTTCACAATCTTCCCCTTCTTGCAAATCAGCCCCGCTCCCACACCGCCAATGACCGCCAAGTCGGCTTCCCGCGCCTCGCCCGGTCCGTTGACCACACAACCCATCACCGCCACATGGATATCTTTATCCACATCTTTAACTATATCTTCCACTTTTTTAGTCAGTCCGATTAAATCAATTTTGGTCCTGCCGCAAGTCGGACAGCTGGTAACCGTAATGCCTCTTTTTCTTATCTTAAGCGAGCGTAAAATTTCCCAAGCCACTTTAATTTCTTCAACCGGATCGGCCGTAAGCGACACTCGAATAGTATCCCCGATTCCTTCATAAAGCAAATGACCAATCCCGATAGCCGACATAATCGTTCCGCGGAAAATTGTCCCGGCTTCGGTTATGCCAAGATGCAGAGGATAATTGACTTTTCGGCTTAACTTTTTATAACTCTCTACCGTCCGCTCGATGTCCGAGGCTTTAAGCGAAATAATAATATCTTTGAAGTTAAGTTTCTCTAAAATCTTTATATGTCGCATGGCCGATTCTATCATAGCCGCCGTTGTAACCTTATTTTTATACTTTCTCAAAATTTCTTTCTCCAGCGAACCGCCGTTGACGCCAATTCTAATGGGAATTTTTTTCGCCTTGCAAGCCTTCACCACCTTTTCTATCTTATCCAACGATCCAATATTCCCCGGATTTATGCGAAGTTTATCCACTCCCTGCCTAACTGACTCCAGCGCCAATTGATAGGAAAAATGAATATCTGCCACCAGCGGCAGACTAATTTTGGATTTTATTCTACCAATAGCTTCAGCCGCTTTCATATCCGGCACCGCCACCCGAATAATTTCGCAGCCGGCCTTCTCCAGCTCTTTTATTTGCTTGACAGTCTTTGAAACATCCGACGTGTTTGTATTGGTCATCGACTGCACTGAAATCGGCGCGCCGCCTCCGATGAAGAGACTGCCAATTTTAACTTTCCTGGTTTTTTTGCGTTTAATCATAACTAGACTAGCTATCGCAGTTTTGCGCTTCCAGACCACGCTAAATCGACATCCCGCTAACAATTACACTATAGCACATTGCCAAAAAATCAAAAACAACAGAGGCGCTTCGGCCGAAACCGGGTCGCCTCTGCGCCTCTGTAAAATCAAATACTTGCAAATTTGCTTTTAAAGTGCAGCACCTTATAGGCTAGAAAATATGAGATATCAACACTTAACACTATTCTCCTAGCTGTTCCTCAATCATCTTCTTCATCTCCTCATAGCCTACCACTCCGCCGGAGAATTGATCGCCGACAAAGAAAGATGGCGTTCCCGAAATACCAAACTCTTTAGCTTGATCGCTGTCAGCTGAAATTTTATCTTCGAACTTAGACTGACTCATACATTCGTTAAACTTTGACATACTTAATCCAAAAGAGGCGGCGTAGGCTTTAAATTTAGCGTCAGCGGAAGCCTTGCTGTCGCTCCAGTCTTTTTGAGTCGCGTACAGCTTGTCTGCCATTTCCCAAAACTTTCCCTGCTCTCCGGCGCATTCAGACGCCATAGATGCTTGTTTAGCCCGCTCGTGAAAATCCAGCGGGAGCTGTTTATAGACAAACAAAACTTTGTCCTTGTAGTCTTCTAAAATCTTCTTGAAACTCTGCTCATAAAACATTTTAGAATAAGGACACTGGAAATCGCTAAAGAGTATCACTTTCACCTTTGAGTCTTTCAGACCAAGCTGATCATCGCTATCGCCAACTCCCGGAACCAATAGATATTTCCCGGGTTTAATGCCAACCTGTTCCGAATTCATAAGATAACCGTCATTTATCTTGGTAAATACTTCTCTGGCTTGAGCGTAAACATCCGACTTAGTTATGTTTTCGTCAAAGATAAAGGCGGGAACACTTTTTACGTTAAATTGCGAAATTAATTTTTCACCTTTGGAAGAATCAATTTCGACAGACTCCGCCAAAAGCGTCGGGATAACCCTCTTCAACCACTTAAGGGTTTCAGTCGGATCGCAATCCTCGCACTTGCTGTCGGTCAAAACTTGAACTTTTATGATAGGCTCGCTGTAAGCTACCCAAGTTCTATCATCCAAAGTAAATATATCCGATTCTTTCAAAGCCTTCGGCGAAGCACCTTGCCGGCTTACAAATTGAGCCACATCAACAAAAACGCTCCCCGCTAAAAGGCCGGCCAACAGTATAATTACCGAAAGATAATTTTTTATTCGCTTTTTGATCTTTTTACTATTGTCTCCACGACTAATTACAACATCCGCCTTTTCTTTACTGTCGCCCTCGACACCGCCAAGGCCGAGTTGGTCATTACCTTTTCCGCTTTCCCCTAGCTTTAAAATCTCTTGTCCCTCCTTCTTATTTTTTTCTTCCGTCATAGTTTAAAATTTTATTAGATTAAATCGTTAACCGCTGTTTTCGTCATTGGAATCCTCCGCTGGTTGCGATTCTTTCTGATCCACCTGTTGCCGACCCGGCTGAACTGCTTCTTCCTCATCCCCATTATTCCTACTATCTGCTCCGATCAAATCAAAATCTTGTTTTATCCCCGCAATTAAATAATCATTATAGCCAATAGTCACTCTCTTCCTGGCCTCCATCTTCACTGCCACGCCTATTAAAAAGCCGAGAATGAAAATCAGTAGAAAATTAATGACATTTTCCGTTATCTTAATTTTACTATTCGATTTTGGCTTAAATTCTTCGTTCATACTATTAAATGTTATAATTAAGCGGTGTATTATTAATTCTTTAATAACTATAACAAAAAACTAAAGAAGTGTATTGATAATTCCTCCTTTTAAACCAAACTTATTTTATTTTTATATTGCCAATAGTCTATCAGAATAAATCGAATTAAGCAAGAGCTTACATAAGCCCCGCCCTCGATTGCGCTCTTGAGGCGAATTAAAGTTATTTTGACATCCCAGAGCTCGGCTCTGGGACATAAATATTCAAAT
>CAZIWW010000034.1:0-6253 GCA_964543275.1 uncultured Bdellovibrionales bacterium
AACAAACCCTCGCCTCCGCGGTTTACGCTATTATTGCGAGAGAATAACTTTAATTTGCCTCAAGAGCGCGATCGGGGGCGGGGCTTGTACATAGGCTTTAGTTTCTCGCAAAATTAAGATAAAATCTTATTATGACTTCTAATTTATATTCCTCCATTAAAAACCTTCCCGGCATTGAAGCCAAATACGCCAAAAAATTGGAACAGCTCGGAATTAAAACCGCGCGGGATTTTATTTACTACTTTCCTTTCCGTTACGACGATTTTTCCAGAATAGAAAAAATCATCAACCTTAAAGCCGATGAGACGGCTACCATCCAAGGAAAAATTACCGACATTCAAAACACCCGCACTTGGAAAAGAAGAATGGCCATAACAGAAGCCTTTGTGGAAGACGGCACCGGCTCCATTCGAGCGATCTGGTTCAATCAGCCGTTCATCACTCGGAATTTAAAGAAAGGCAGACAAATAAGATTAAGCGGCAAGGTCGGCTGGGACAACAACGGGTTTTATCTATCTAATCCAGCTTATGAGCTAGCCAGCCGCGTCCCTACCAACACCGGCAGAATCGTTCCAGTCTATAGCGAAACGCGAGGCGTCACTTCCAAGTGGATTCGCTGGAAAATCAGTCAGTTGCTAAAAAAGCACCTTCGAGAAATCGAAGAAATTATTCCCCGCGCTATTTTAAAAAGACAAAAGTTAATTGATATTCAGGACGCTATACGCCAGCTTCATTTTCCGGACAGTTTTGAAAAGATTAAAGAAGCCCAAAGAAGAATCGCTTTTGAAGAAATGTTTCTGATTCAGCTCAATGCCGTGCGGGCTAGAAAAAACTGGGAAAAAAGCCGAGCCGTCTCCATAAACTTTAACGAGAAGCTCATCAAAGATTTCGTCAGCTCGCTTTCTTTTAAACTTACCGACGCCCAACGCAAATCAGCTTTTCAAATCTTAAAAGATTTGGAAAAGCCCTATCCTATGAATCGCCTTCTGGAAGGCGATGTGGGATCAGGCAAAACAGCGGTTGCCGCTATCGCCGCTCTGGAAGTGATGAAAGCCAACCACCAAGTAGCCCTTATGGCTCCCACCGAAGTGCTGGCACAGCAGCATTTTGAAACTTTCTCTAAAATTCTCAAAGGCTTCTCACGGCAAATCGGACTTTTAACTAACAATGTCAGTCGAACCATTTGGAAAAAGAACACTCGCAAAAATTTCCTGGAAAAGATTAAGCGAGGAGACTTGAAAATTCTCATCGGAACCCACGCTCTTATCCAGAAAAGCGTCGAGTTTAAAAATCTAGCTCTGGTTATCGTTGACGAACAGCATAGATTCGGCGTGGAACAAAGAGCCTATCTGCAAAAACAAACCTCGCAATTAAAGGACGGGTCAAAAAACACCGTCCCCCATCTTCTCACTATGACCGCCACCCCCATCCCGCGCACATTGGCTTTGGCTTTTTATGGAAACCTGGACATTTCCCTTTTAGACGAAATGCCAATTGGCAGAAAAAAGATTATCACTGAAATTATTACTCCGGCAAACCGCGAAAGAGTTTACGAATTTATCCGGAGAGAAATAAAAAACGGCCGTCAGGCTTTTGTAATCTTCCCGCTAGTTGAACAATCGGAGAAAATTGACGCCAAAGCCGCCACCGGAGAGCATAAAAAACTTTCCGAAAACATTTTCCCCGAATTTAAAGTCGGCCTTCTCCATGGTCGGATGAAGCCCAAAGAAAAAGAAGAAGTAATGAAAAAGTTTAAAGCCAAAGAGTTTGACATTATAGTTTCCACTTCTGTCATTGAAGTAGGCGTAGATGTTCCCAGCGCCACCATTATGGTCATTGAAAACGCCGAACGGTTCGGACTGGCCCAACTTCACCAGTTCCGCGGCCGGGTGGGAAGATCCGATCAGCAATCTTACTGCTTTCTTTTCGCCGGATCCAATTCGGCCAACTCCAGGAAAAGACTTAAAGCCCTTATTGAATCCGAAGACGGTTTTAAGCTGGCTGAAAAAGATCTGGAAATCCGCGGCCCCGGCCAATTCATCGGCACCCGTCAATCCGGAACGCCGGACACGACTATGAGCCACCTTTCCGACATTAAATTAATCCAGCAAGCTCGCCTGGAAGCCCAGAGCCTTTTTGAATTTGATCCAAAGCTGGAAAAGTTTCCGGTCCTAAAAGAAACACTTGCAAGATTTGATCAGGAAGTGCATTTGGAGTAGAGAATAAAAAAACTCACCAACAAAAAACAGTCCCAACATAACGTCTGGGCTGTTTTTAAATCACAATTTTTCCCGCCTCGCCGAAGTCATCAACGAAAGCGAGTCCTCATCCAAATCCACTATTTTCTTTCCTCTCTCTTTTGTAAAGGTCTGCCCGACTGGTAAGGCGGGGAGACTAATGGGGATTTTCTTAATGAATTTGGATGAGGGTAGGCGAGATCATAATTCAACTCCGCGCCAAAAGTATTGATTCCTCATAATATTATTATTTCGGGGATTTATGTTCCCCGTAATTTGACAATTATCGGTAGAGATGCTACAATTGAGCCATGAAACTAGAAAGAATTTATAAAAACCTAGAGCGATACCTTAAGCCAAACAAGATTTTGGTTATATACGGCCCCAGACAGGTTGGAAAAACAACTCTTCTTAATGATTTTCTAGCTAAAACAAGATTGAAATACAAACTCGACTCCGGCGATAATATTCGCACTCGGGAAATATTGGCTTCCCAAGACTTCGATCGCATTAAGGAGTATGTTTCAGACTACGAGCTTTTGGCTATCGACGAGGCGCAAAAAATCCCCAATATCGGCCAAGCCCTCAAAATAATCGTCGATCAAGTCCCTGGAATTTTTGTAGTTGTCACTGGCTCTTCCTCATTCGAGCTTTCCGGGCAAATCGGCGAACCTTTGACAGGGAGAAAGAGAACATTAAATCTCTATCCCCTTTCCCAAGCAGAGCTCGCAAAATTACACAATCTTTTTGAACTTAGGGAAAAAATCCCCAAATGGATAATCTTTGGAGGATATCCCGAAGTGATAACCTCTAAGAGCAAAAAAGACAAAATAATCGTTCTTGAGGAACTGGTAAATTCGTATCTCTTGAAAGATATCTTGGAGCTGGAAAAAATAAAAAGTTCGAAAATCATTTTAGATCTTCTGCGAATGCTGGCTTTCCAAATTGGAAATGAAGTTTCTTTTTCCGAGTTGGGAAAGAAATTGGGGTTAGATCGCAAAACTGTGGCTCGCTATATTGATCTCTTGGAAAAGTCCTTTGTTGTTTTCACGCTTAGCGGATTTTCCAAAAACCTACGAAAGGAAATCACCAAAAAAAATAAATATTATTTTTTCGACAATGGAGTTAGAAACGCAATTATTTCGAACTACAACGACATCGCATTGCGAGATGATGTTGGAAAACTTTGGGAAAATTTTCTGGCTATTGAAAGAATCAAGACCCAAGAGTACAAAAACATTTCCGCCAATAATTACTTCTGGAGAACATGGAATCAGCAAGAAATTGATTGGATTGAAGAGCGGGAAGGAAAAATCTTTGCCTACGAGTTTAAGTTAACTAAGAACAAAGTTAAAATCCCTAAAGATTTCTCTCGAACTTATCCTCAGGCAAAATTCAAAACAGTCACCCAAGAAAATTACACGGACTTCCTTGAATTGACAAGTTAAACTTTCATATAAAACCTCCACAAATATTCCCGGCAATGTTTGGCGTAGTCGATGCCGATGCGTTCAGATTTTTCTATCTCTGGAAATTTATATTTAGGATCGCGCGGCTCAAGCCACAATTTTTCGCCTTTGGTCAAATCCCAGCCGTTCAGTTTTTTGTCAATTTTTAGGAATCGGCATAATTTTCCGGGACCGTCCAGGACACGAAGACTTGATCTATCAGTGGAGATCGAATCTCCAACAGTTGCGCCTCTTATCAAAACCGCCGCCGGAAAACCTTCTTTTTCCGTCACGATATTCAAACAAAAATACATCCCATAAATCATATAGACATAGGCGAACCCCGGCCGGCCGTACATAATTTCCGTGCGCGGTGTCTTTCCCCGCGAAGCGTGACAAGCCAAATCGTCCTCGCCGACATAGGCTTCAACCTCGGTTATCATCCCTCGGATAATTTTCCCGCGATACTTTCTTACCAAAAAACAACCCAGAAGATTTTGGGCAACTTCGATAGTATTGCGGGAATAGAATTTACTGGAAAGAATTTTGACCACTGGCAGTATTAGTCATTGGCAATTAGTCCAGCCATTAACCGTAAGTTATTAAACACTTCATATTTTCCTATGGCTAAAAACCAATGACCTGTCCAATAGCTAATAACCTTTGTTGCTAATAACTTTTTTATAAACTTCCAACATCTTCTCCGCGCAAACCTCCGCCGTATATTTCTCTCTCGCCGCTTGTCTTGCTTTTTCAGAAAAACCGCGCCTTAGACTTTCATCGTCAATCAGCTTTTGAACCGCTTCACTGAATTCAGCCTTATTCTCCGCAATCAGAAAACCAAACTTACCGTCTTCGATGATATCCCTGACGCCGGTAGCCCGCACCGCCACAACTGGAAGGCCAGAATACATAGCTTCCGTGAGAACCATTCCCTGCGTCTCCGATTTGGAAGCGTAAACGAAAATGTCGCCCGCGGCATAATAATTCTTTTTCTCTTCAGCAGTAACAACCCCCGCGAAAATAACCCTGTCTGAGAACCCGCTTCCAAAAACGGTTTTAGCCAGCTTGCCTTTTAGGTTTCCTTCGCCGCAAATCATAAACTTCGCCAACTTATTTTCCCGCAATATCCCCAACACGCAATCAAACAAGAATTCCACATTCTTTTCCGCGGTAAGTCTGGTAAACACAACTAAAAGAATTTCATCGTCCTCAATATTATACTTTTCTCTAACCTTCCGACGATCAGGGTCGGCGAATTGCGACTCTTCCACGCCTGTTGGAATAACAGCAATATTTTCGTTTGTCACTCCCCAGCCCCTGACAATATCTTCAACTGACGGAGTCGGCACAATTATTTGATCGCACTTGTCGGCATAATTTCTAGCGTTTCGGATCACCCACCAGGCGGCAAATTTCTTTGGGATAAACGGGACAAAATGGGCATACTGGTCGTAAAGCGCGTGCCAGGTAAAAACCAGCGGAATATTTTTCTTCTTCGCCCAGCGCATAGCCGCGCTTCCCAGAAGATTCGGATGCTGGGAATGAATAATATCAAGATCAAGCTTCTCCAAAACTTTACTCACTTTTCTGGAATATGGAACAGCCAGAGGAAATTTTATTTTTATCTCAATGTCCAGCGACGGGTAGCGAAAAACTCTCGGATTAGCATCCGTGCAACCTTTCCACTTCGGGGCGAATATATAAACTTCGTTCCCGAGCTTTTCAAATTCTTTCCTAAAACTCTCCACGGATCCCGCCACGCCATAAGGATTGGGGAGATAGTTGTTGGTGAAAATCGCGATTTTCATTAGCTATAACTTTCTGCCATAAATTTCTATAAATTTCGCGAAGCGAATTTCCGTTAATTTTGGAAATTGATAGAAATTAAGCTGAAATTAGCGGGAATTAATTGTTTTTAATTCTATTAACGAATTCCGAAATTTTCTCAAACACCTTCTCTTTACCGTCCACAGCGATGAATACATGATAAACATCTTCCAACCAGACTATCTCTTTTATTTTAGATTTTACATTTTGATAGATGATATCCGGTGATTTTTTGGAAGCCATATGATCGGCACTGGACTGCATTATAAGTATTGATTTGGTAATTTGATTTAAATTTTTTCTAGTCAATTCCGTCAACTTAACCACTTCTTTGGCGCTAGCGATCGGGTAATATGGATAAGAAACTCTTTTCCCCATTTTTCGACGAACCCATTTGGGATAATACTTGCGGCGGTACTTTTTAGTAAGCCCCATTAAAAAAAGCGCCGCTTTGCCTAGTCTGTGAAAGCGAAATTTTATCGGCGTGCCCAACGATAAAATTCCTTCCACGCCCGGCTCTTCGGAAAGAAGCATAGCCAAGTTGCCGCCCATCGATACCCCGCCCACAAATACCTTTGCGGCATGCTTCTTTATTTCAACCAGAGCCTGCTTGCTGTCTTCAAGCCAATCCTGCCAAATTACATTTTCCAAATCCTCCGGCCGAGTTCCGTGACCTTTAAGCAGAGGCGCGTAAACCGTCCAGCCGAAAGAATGAAGGTATTTCGCCAAAGGTAAAAA
>CAZIWW010000034.1:6353-7862 GCA_964543275.1 uncultured Bdellovibrionales bacterium
TTTAAATAGGTCTCTCCATCTCACCCTCTCCTCTCTTCCCAACTTTTCCTCTTCCCGCTCGTCTTCGTCATTTACGCTGTCTTCAGCCCTGTCATTCTTCTCTTCTTTAATTTTCTCTTCGACAACCGGCGGTTGCTCTTTTTTCAGCTTCAACCTGTGCAGCATCAATCTGCCAAAAGTGTAACTTTCCATCAAATCAAACTTATCGGCATATCTGTCAGGCACAGCCTTGTAAGCTCCTCTGACTGTGGTTAGATTAAAATAATAGGCCTCGGGATCCGCAACTTTTCGCTTAATGCGAGCGTGTTCAAGCGAGTCGTCTCTCTTTAGGTTTAAAAGATATTCCACCGGGATACGATAATGCAGATTGCCGTAAAGGTAAATTTTGGCTGGTCTCTTTTGAAACTCCCCGTAAATAAAATCTGAAAGCGATCTTAAGTGATTTAAAGTAATCCCGTTATCTTGCTTAATTATCAAAGCTCGCCCCAGAATCGGCTTGACTTCTTGGTTTGCGGCCAAGCCCCGATACCAAGCCGCGGTTGCCTCCGTATTCAGGGCAATCACTGCCGTTGAAAATAAAACTACCATCAGCGTTCGAAGACATTTCCTGCCCTCCAGAAAGCCAAGATAAGAAAAATTAACCAGCCACTCCATCCAAAGCGCGGCGAATACGAACGGCAGAGGAAAAGCCAGCATAAAAAAACGGGTTTTGAGTTTGAAGGCAAATGGAGTCAAAGCCAAAAAAGAAACCGCGAACCAAATTATTATCAGCTTCAAAAACCTTTTTTTATCATTGGAAATTTTAGGCCTATAATCAAGCAAAACCCGAAATAATCCCCCCAGTACCAAGATCAATCCGCCTATCAGCGAAAACTTGCCCAGCCGGCTTTTATAAGAAGTTAGAATGTTAAAGTAATATTCGCTGTGAGCAACCGCGTTTTCCATAAGCTTCTGTCCAAATGAATACTGTTGATCCTGCGGCTTGTTTTTGAAAGCCCATACAAACTGTTTTACATTGTCGCCGGATGTTTTCAGATCGCTTAAAATCACCGGCAGATAAAACAAGACTAGGATTAAGAGAACAATTGCTGTTTCTTTCCAGCCAAATTTTCTTAAGCTCTTCGTCCAGAGAAGATATAAAACAATTATGGCAGGCAAGCTCACAAAGGCCAGGAAGTGCAGTTGGCTGGCTACCGCCAATCCCGCTGACATCATCGCTATCCAGATATACCTTTTTCTTTTATCCTCCTCGCCCGCGACGCGAACTAGTCCGTAAAAGCAGGCTAATATCCAAAACGGAAGCGAATTAGGATTCCAGGCAAAGCGGGAATACTGGATAACGGCAAAACTGAAAGCGTACATCGCCGCGGTCAGCGCTGAAGTTAACTTTCCAAAATACAACCGTAGAAAAAAATAGAAAAGAGGAATAGTTAAAACAGAAAACAGAAGGTCCGGATAAGCGAACACCGGCGGCTCAATCGAGTTGGTTATTTCAGCCGACAAATACTG
>CAZIWW010000035.1:0-2003 GCA_964543275.1 uncultured Bdellovibrionales bacterium
TAAGCGCAAGAGCTTTTCCGACCGCGGAAATTTCGGCCGACGAGACCGATACTAATGGACAAGCACCGCCCTGGCTAAGCCGGGGCGGCGTTTTATTATCAAACAAACTTAATATGCTTCAAAGCTAGAACAATATATCCAACCCCAAACTTTTTGAGAGACTACAAGCTACAAGTGGAAAATCAATTCTAACTTGTAACATTCTCTGGACATTATCTCTGCTAAGCACAATAATGCAGCATAATGCATTTAACACGCAAGAGCGCTAAAAAACCAATTATTTTCATTTTAATCAGCGGCCTAGTTTCCATCCTAGCCTTCGTTTTTATTTCCAAAATAATCACTAACCGTCAATCAAATCAACCCCAAGAACAAAAAGGATTTCCTTGGATTTACAGTTATGGCGCTCCCGGCGAAACTCAAAAATCCAGCAAAAAAGAAACGGAAAAAGAAGAACGGGATCTGCCTGAAAATAGAAAAGTCAATTCTGAAATACCAGAAAAATTTCTCTTGGATATCCCCTTTTATTCTCAAGCTCCTTTTGCCAACTGGGACGCAGTTCACGAAGAAATGTGCGAAGAGGCGGCGATTCTCAACGCTGGTCTTTATCTGCTAGATAAAAAGTTGGCTCTTAAGGATTACGAAGAGGAGCTGATGAAAATGAAAAAGATTCAGAAAAAAGAATTTGGGAATTACAAAAGCACCACTATCAAGCAGACCAAAAAATTAGTTGACATATATTTTGAGGGAAAAATAAAAAGTAAAATTATCAGCAACCCGACTGTCGAACAAATAGAAACGGAAATTAGCAACGGCAATCCGATTGTTGTTCCGCTCTCCGGCCGGGATATCGGCAATCCTAACTTCACGCCCCCGGGTCCAATCTACCATATGCTGGTCATTAAAGGTTATGACAAATTAAGCTTCATAACCAACGACGTCGGCACACGCAATGGAAATTCTTACACTTATAAAAAAGAAATTATTATGAAAAACATTCACGATTGGAACGAGAAAGACATACGCTTGGGAAAGAAAAGAGTCCTAGTTTTGCATAAATAATAGACTGTCTTTATATTACTGCCTAAATTTCCAATATCTAATTTACTTAATTGATCTAAGGAAACCCCAAATTCCAAACTCTTAATTTTAGACACCGACTAGTTGGTTATTGGGATTTTTTTAGAAATTAGAAATTGGATATTAGAAATTCAAGAAAAGCCATGATTTGCCAAACTATCTTTTCTTTTGTAGAATAAAAATGAGTTAACCGCCTAAAAAAGTGCTTAATGTATTGTCTCGTCGACTTTCGTAATCGTCCTCAATTCGGCCATACGTTTAAAAATAAAAGCGAAGCCAAAAAACATCTTCGCCGAATCAAAAACAACTCTCTGGGAGCTACGGTTTTTTATTTTGACGGCCGAAGAGAATATTTTGAGAACGGCCTGCCTCAAAATTTTTCCCAGTCGCCCAAAAAATATTCGGAAATTAAAAAGGGCTGTCACATAAAATACAAAATTCGGGAATTTAATACTATGGACGGCCTGATCAGGAAATCGGCTAAAAACAGAATCGCCAGCATTTTTAACTGGAACAAAAAATCAACCGCCCCGTTGTTTATGCTGGGCAATCAAAAATTCTACGCCTGCCTGCTTACAGTTTCCATTTTATTTTTTTCCTTCGCTTTCCTTTTTCAAAAATATCTTGGACAGAAAGTCACTACTCGATCTGTTAATATCGGCGAGCTAGCGTTGAACACAGAAATCTCCGGGGAAGCATTTAACAACACCGGCGAAAACTATTTCCAATTGGCCGATGAAAATGTAATAATAAATCTTCTCGGGAAGGTAGAAGATCAAAGGCACGACGAATTCAAACAGGAAATCTTGAAGTACGTTAAGAATAAACCTATGGAAGCCATGGCTCCCTATATCGCTCAAAGAGACCGAACCGTCGCCGCCTTTCTTGTCGGCATCGCTATGAAAGAAAGCAAGTTCGGGGTT
>CAZIWW010000035.1:2103-7067 GCA_964543275.1 uncultured Bdellovibrionales bacterium
AGTCCAGCCCAAATGATTAGCTGGAAGTGCGGATCCAGTTGCGCGGGACATTCCAATCAAAGCGTCAGAAAATGGATAGCGGATGTGGGGATATATTTCAGGAAAATTAATTCGTAAGATCATACGAAGAGCCGCATATATGCGGCCATCGCGAAAATTACAGAGGTTGACAAGATACCCTACTCTGCTAGAATCCAGGCTGTAATAAATTTAGAATAGCTAATCTGCTATTCTTTTTTGTTGATTATTGATTAATAATCCTAAAATTACTTCCCTATGAGTAAATCCGCTAACTCGGAAGACCCACTTGGCAGTAGACTTATTGGAAAAAGCGCAAATTATCTAAAATCAAAAATAGTCGGGACAAAAATTCTCTGGAAAAAGTCAAAAAAACTAACCCCGTCAAAAAAGAGCTTAATCTACGTCTCCTTAATAATTGAAGCCGCGGTTTTAATTTGTTTGATGTTTTCAAAAGAAGAAACAAAATCCAGCACCCTCAACGGACTTCCAATAAAAGATAACTACGCTGTTAAGCTAGTAAGTCATCCAATGGATGAAAACTCGCAGAAAAAGTTTTGCGGCGCCAAAAAAGGTTCTGAACGCAACACCGTTCAGGATTACACCAAAGATAAGAATGAAAATTTGCGAAAAGAAGTTTTAGCTGTCATTAAGGATACACCTATGGAACCCATGGTTGATAAAATTTGCGAAAAGGATAAAACCGTCGCCGCCTTTCTTGTCGGCATCGCTATGAAAGAAAGCAAGTTCGGGGTTTATTCCCCAAAGAAGAACGGAAGAGATTGTTACAACTATTGGGGTTATCGAGGAAGAGAGAATCCAACCGCTTCCGGGTATAGCTGCTTTAGTTCGCCGGAACAGGCGGTTGAGGTGGTTGGAAATAAAATTGAAAGGTTAACCCAGCGAGGGATCAAAAGTCCAGCCCAAATGATTAGCTGGAAGTGCGGATCCAGTTGCGCGGGACATTCCAGAGCTTCTGTCAACAAATGGGTTTACGATGTAAATATATATTTCCGAAAGCTAATGAGAAAAAAAGAAACATAAGCCTCTAATATCAAAAGAGTGTAGTCGCCAATAGTTAATTACAGGAAAACGAACTTAAGGTTGCAGGTTTGGCTATAAATTACAAATTATCGGAGTACAAAAACCTACAGCCCGTAACTTATGACTAGTTCTACTGCCTATAACTTATATTCCCTACGACTTTATTCGCTAGTAATCCTTCAGTTTGCTTACAAACTCACTCTCTCTTATTTTCTCCAAGGCTTTAGCCTCAATTTGCCGAATTCTTTCACGGGTTACTCCAAATTCGTGACCAACTTCTTCAAGGGTATGCGTTACCCCGTCTTCCAAACCAAACCTAATCTTCAATATCTTTTGCTCCCGCGGAGTGAGATCCTGCAGAATATCGCTCACATGATTAGTTAGCAGCTTCCTAGCCGCCGCCTGATGAGGCATAATCGTTTCCGTATCTTCTATAAAATCGCCCAGGATGCTGTCATCGTCGCTGTCTCCTACCGGCGTCTCGATAGAAACAGTTTCTTGAGAAATTTTCATAATATGACGCACCTTTTCCACCTCAATTCCCATTTCAGCGGCGATTTCCTCGGGCAGCGGATCTCGACCCAAATCTTGAACTAGCCGGCGAGTGGCTTGAGTATATTTATTTATCGTCTCTACCATATGCACTGGAATGCGGATAGTCCTAGATTGATCAGCTAGCGCTCTGGTAATGGCTTGGCGGATCCACCAAGTAGCGTAAGTGGAAAACTTATAACCTTTGCGGTAATCGAATTTTTCCACCGCTCTAAAAAGACCAATATTCCCTTCTTGAATTAAATCCAAAAGAGAAAGATTAGTGCTCCGGCCGACATACTTCTTGGCAATGCTAACCACTAATCTTAAGTTAGACTCTGTCAATCTCTGTTTTGCCGCCAAATCCCCTTTTTCAATTCTCTTGGCCAGCATTACTTCTTCTTCGGAAGTAAGCAACGGCACCCGCCCAATCTCGCGAAGGTACATCTGAACCGAATCGGAAGAAACATCCCCCAAGTCAAGCGGAACATTTAGAGTATCGCTTTTTTTCTTCTCTTTAGATTTTGTCTCTTTGTCAATCTCTTGCTTAATTATTTCATCCGAACCGACAACCTTTACTCCTAACGCATCCAACTGCTCGTACAAATCCTCCAGTTCGCCTAGATCTTTTTCCACTTCAGGAATGACATGCAAAATTTCGTCCTCGGTGATAAATCCTCTCTGCTTTCCGCTCTGAATAAGATCAGCTAACCGATTTTTCTTCTTAATTGCAGCCGATTCTCGACAAGCCCGAACTTTTCTGCTTACTTTTATCCCGCCTTTAAATTTTCTTCTTGTCTTTTTCTTCGATTTGGTCCCTTTTTTAATCATCCGCTTCTTGCTAGAAAATTTTCTTCTTAACTTCGCGCGCGAAGATTTTCTTCCAGCCGCAGACTTCGCGGCTCGAACCCTTTTTCGCGCTTTTAATCCTCTCTTTTTCATTTTCCTTTTTCCAGCCATTAATTTTGCATAATTACCTTAAATTACAAATAGAAAACGGGGAGTTTTAGGAATTTTGTAATTCAAAGTATTTAAAAAATTAATTATTTATCCGGGAGGTCAGTGACTGAAATTCATTCATTAAAATTTTTACCGCCTCTCTATCTCCATTCGCTTCAGCCGTTTTAATATCCCGCGACAGCCGGAGCACTTTCTCTTTCAATTTATTCTTAGCAAGCCGCTTAACGCAATCTCTTAGTTCGGTTACGGGATCGGCTGCATTTGGCTGATGCTCAAATTGAACTTCAGTCTCAAAAGCGACTTCGTTAACAAGCTTTATATCTTCATAGTCAGCAAGAGCGCTTCTAATCTTGTCCAGAGTGTAATCCGCTTTGTTTTTTTTGATCACTTCTAAAATGTTCCTCTCCGCCCTGCCTTGAAAATAATCGACGTTGATAGATTTTACTTCTCGGCGACTTTCATCGGGAAAATTCAGCAGTAAGCCCAAGATTTTTCTTTCTAAAGAATAACTTTTGTCTTTTTGTATTTCTTCCCGTCTTTCTTTTTTCCATATTTTTTTCTCTTTCAGTCCCGCTGTTTTTAAAACATCCATCAGCACTTTCTCGTCTATATCCAACCTTTCAGCCAGAGCTTTAACCCAGCATGCTTGCTCGATTGGACTCGCGATGTCCTTGATGATATTTAGCAATTCTTGAGCAATTTTTTTCTTTTGCCGCGGATCCCGCGAATCGTAACGGGAAAAAGCGTCTTCAAAATAAAACTCCATTATTCCTCGCGCTCCTTCAACCGCCTTCTTCCATTCTTTCTCATCTTCCTTAACGCAGTCGGCCGCATCCTTGCCGGCTGAAATAGAAATCACTTTAATATTTAAGTCGTTCTTCAAAGCTTCCTTGGCGCTTCTTCGCGCCGCCGCTTGTCCAGCTTCGTCCATATCAAAACACATCTTCAGGTTCTCCGTGTAACGTTTGATTATTTTTATCTGCTCCGAAGTTAAGGCCGTGCCGCAGACCGCGATGGTATTTTCAAAGCCAGCCTGGTGTGAAGCGACCACGTCCGTGTTACCTTCAACCAAAATCGCTTCGTCTCTTCTTTTTATTTCAGTCTTGGCTAAATGAAGGCCATAGAGAGTCCGACTCTTATCGTAAAGCACGGTTTGGGGAGTATTGACATATTTAGCGCTAGTTTCATCTCCGCCCGGCGCTACTCGCGCGCTAAAGCCAACCGGGCGACCCATAATGTCAAAGATGGGAAATATAATTCGATCTCGAAAGCGGTCATAACTTCTTGATTCTTGATTCTTGATTCTTGATTCTTCCTCCGCTTTCTCCACTAGTAACCCAGTCTGCGCGATCTCCGGAAACTTGTATCCGCGTTTAGTCAAAAACTCCAGCATGTGTCTCCAGCCTTCAGGAGCGTACCCCAAGCGAAACTTTTTTATGGTTCCGTCCTTAAGTCCGCGCTTTCGAAGATAAACCAAGACCTTTCTGCCGCCTTTGCCAGCCCACAAATTTTTCTCATACCACCTGGTAGCTAGTTCTAAAATAGAATACAATCGATTCTTGTCGGCCACGCCCTCCTCTCGCGGACGGGAAAATTTTTCCAGCCTTACTCCAGCCTTCCGCGCCAGCGTCTCCAGCGCCTCTTTAAAATCCAGCCCCTCTATTTCCATCACAAAAGAAAAAATATCTCCGCCCTTTCCGCAGCCAAAGCAGTGCCAAATCTGCTTTTCCTCGCTGACCATAAAAGAGGGAGTCTTCTCATTATGAAAAGGACAAAGAGCCTTGTAATTGCTCCCCGCCTTTTGAAGTCGTATGTACTCCGAAATTAAATCGACTATATTTATGCGGCTTTTTACCTCTTCAACGTTTGAATTCATCAAAAATTCTTTTCTGCCAACTTGCCTTATATTACACTGCTTGCTCTAAATTATTTCACCAGCTCGTGGAACATGGAACACATAACATAGAGTATATCAAACGACCAGCAACTTACGTCTGCGCTACATGCTATGTGCTATGTTGCTATGTGCTGTGTGCTGTGTTTAGACAATTCGAATACAATTATTTCGCTGTTTTAATTCTATCATTCATTTTATTCCGGATTTTCAAACTTTACCCAACTGTATGTTAATTAGGCACGGGCGGTGCCTTTTGGACAAAATTCGAACCTATTTTGAACAAAATCCTGATGTTGACTTTTAATTGCCGCCCGTAGGGCGGCAATCCCACCCAGCGTTTCCGCCCGCCTTCGCTTCGCTTCCGCCGGGCAAAACAGAAAAATTTTCTAAACATTTCTTTAATCGCGCGCCTGCAAAAATTTTTTCAATTAAGGAAAAGAAAATTTTTCTGTTTTGACATTCTGATAACGCAGAATTGCGGAAACGCTTCCCACCCCCAGCCCCGCTTCGCGGG
>CAZIWW010000036.1:0-6582 GCA_964543275.1 uncultured Bdellovibrionales bacterium
AAACTTATGAAAGGAGGTGAAATGAATGCTATCAAAACTTATAGACGAGACCAAAGACGCCATTGTCTCCGCCATTAAGGGAGTAGATGATATTTTTTCTGCTCTGCGCGGCGCGGTTAAGAACCAAGTAGTCGGCGCCTTAAAAGATGCCAGCAATGTCAGCGCAACCGGCTTGGACGCAGTGACCGATGTTGTCACCGGAAGTTTGAAAAGCGCCGGCGAAGTTGGCTCTTCCGTTGCCGAAGTGGCTAAAAATTCCGTCCAAGCAGCTGTTGAGGGAGTTTCAGAAGTTGGCGGTGATATAATTGCCGCGACTCAAAAAGCCGCCAGCGGGTCCATTGCCGGAGCCGCCGAACTCGGCGAAGATCTAGGCTCAACCGCCGTGGGAGCAATTGAAGGCGCTATTAAAGCCGCTGAATCTACAGGAGTGGACAGCACCAAAGCAGTCGGAGCGGCCGTAACTGGGGTAGTCCAGGCAGCCGACGAGGTTGGAAGCGAGGCTGGTTCAGCTGTTCGCAAAGCGCTCTTATCCGCCGCTTCCCTGCCCAAAGACATAATTAAAAAAGCTATAGACGACGATTCAAAGAAATAGCGGCAAGGCTCCAAGACTCACCGAACATACAGAACATATAACGCTCATAAAGCCAAATAAAAGCTGGGTGTGGTTTTGTTGTAATTATTGGCAAATCACGGAATTATCTTAAGCGCAAATAAGTTAGTCCATAAAAGCAGAAATAAAATTCCAGTCATTATTGGAATTAAAAAAGTTAATGCCGCCGCTAGAAACCATAATTTCCATCGTTGCCGATAATGAGTACGGTTTAACATTCATCGTAACGACCGTAGGTTTTCCATCTGCCTTGTGTTAATATTTTAAAATCTGCTATAATTCAAGCGTAAGGTTGCTAATAAAAATTAAAAACAAAAAAATGAAAAAGAAAATCGCCTTAATGGTACTGGCGCTAGGATTAATAGTTGGCGGTTATCACCACGCCCAAGCTCAACCCTCATCTGAAGACGAAAAAGCGCTGCCAGCGGCCCATGACGAAATTTGGCTAGTTTTTGATCAGCTTCCCAGACCCGACGACTCTAGTTGCGCGACGGTCGTCTCTCAAATAAAAGCTGAAAAGCGCGGAACAACGGCAGATCAGGAATTGAATGTCTCAAGAGAAATGTGCAACGACCTTGCCCAAATGCCAAATCAGATATACGCGGAAATGTCAGCCGAAGGGATGTTCAATCCCGGAAGACTAACCACCGATTTAAGGAATGTAAGCGATTGGCGCGCTGTGCAAAATTTAACTTTTGATCACGGAGACGGAATGATTCAGTTCACCCAGCCAATCAACTTTATGAGTCGCGACTTTATGATCTTTATGAACAACTTCGGTGAGGTTATGGAAAGTCGCCAAAATTTCATAGAACTGGACGCCGATATTGTTGAGGACTTAAAAAACAGAGGGGCTATTCTGACCATGCGGAATGTTTCCGACTTTATAGACCCGGTAATTGCAGTTGACGGACAGGGAGATACCGAAGGAATAATTTCCGGATTTACTTATGACCGTGACAACAATACCATAACTTTCAACGCGGCTCACTTCACAACATTCCAGGCTATAGAAAGAACGGAGTTAAGCTCTCTAGCTCCCCCAAAAATCACTCGCGTCAAGGCTAGGAAATACACTAGCAAGTCTGGGAAAGAAAAGATAAGGTTATCCATCTACGGAAAAAACTTTAAAAAGAAGTCAAAAGTAAAATTAGGAAGCAAGAAGGCTTACAAGGTAAGGAAAAAACGAGATGGAAAAATAATAGCTTTTTTCTCAATGAAAGAAGTTAAAAAGCTGGGGCACAAGAAACTTTCCGTAAAGGTAATCAACCCTAACGGAAGCAGCAAAACCTACAGGAAGAAAGTTAAGATCAAAAAAATAAAGTTGTGGGAGAAGCAATAAAATATCCTCATTAATATACTTATTCCTAGCATGGAGTAGAGACGCCCTGTCAGGGCGTCTCTACCATAAGAAAACTAATTCATAAATGAACAATGAAGTCCTGAAAAAAATCGAGGCCAACGAAAGAAAGCTAGAAGAGATTTACGTCTCGGTCGAAAAAACCAGAAAGTATTTTTTGTGGACACTGATTATCACAGTCATTATGATCGTTCTCCCTTTAATAGGTTTGATTGTTGTAATTCCCTTTTTTCTTAACGCCATCAGTAACCTAGGCAACATTGGAATATGAGAGCGCGGTTACTCAACAGCGAATCTTTAGTGAAAGAAATAGCAGGGGATAAGATCGGAGTAATTCCTACTGACACAATTTACGGACTGGTCGGGAAAGCCTTATCTAAAAGAGCGGTAAGAAGAATTTACAAACTGCGCGGGCGAAATTGCAAAAAGCCGATGATTATTCTCATTGGCTCTTTAAGCGATTTAAAATTATTTAAAATCAAACTCGACAAGAAAGCTGAAGAATTGCTCAAAAAACTTTGGCCGGGAAAAATAAGCGTCATTCTCCCATCCCCCGATCAAAAGTTTTATTATCTCCATCGCGGAACGAAGACGCTGGCTTTTCGCCTGCCCCGAAAACAACAATTAACAAAACTTTTAAAGAAAACTGGACCGTTAGTCGCCCCCAGCGCCAATCCGGAAGGATTAAAACCAGCCGAGACAGCTAAAGAAGCTGAAAAATATTTCGGCGATAAAGCCGATTTTTACGTTGACGTTGGAAAACTCGCCTCTCTCCCATCAACCTTGGTTGCAATCAAAAACGGCAAAGTTATAATTAAAAGGCAAGGAGCTTGCAAAATTACACATCTAAAACACAGGGGCGATTCATGAATCGCCCCTACAAGCAATAAATGCTCCGCCCAAATCTACTTCTCCAAATAAATCGTCTGTGTCGGAAAAGCCATAGAGATATGCTCTCGTTCGAAAATCTCTTTTATCTTAAAATGGATTTCCTGATTGATATCCATATATTGATTGTAATCCCCCGTTTCCACATAATAGACTACCTCGAACAACAAAGCCGAGTCACCAAAAGAATGAAAATGAGTCCGATCAAAATCTGCCAATTCCATCGGGTCAATGATGTCTTTTATCATTTGCGGAATTTTTCTTAACTTTTCCAGAGGGGTGTCATAAGTTACGCCAAAAGAAAACACCACCCGGCGCTTCCGCATCTTTTTGTAGTTATTGATTCGAGACGAAGTAAGTTCAGCGTTGGAAATAACAATTTCCTGCCCCTGAAGCGAAGTTAGACGGGTGGTTTTAATGCCGATTTTTTCAACAGTTCCCATATCTTTCCCGACTATTATAAAATCCCCAACTGAAAACGGCCGATCGAAGTGAATGGCAAAAGAGCTGAAGAGATCGCCCAAGATACTTTGCAAAGCCAGTGCCACCGCCACGCCTCCAATTCCAAGTCCGGCGATGAGCGAAGTCACATTTACTCCCAAATTAGAAAGAATTAACAAGATTCCCAGCGTCCATAGAACTCCCTTGGAAATCTTTGAGAGAAGGCCCACCACCGACTTCGATTCTTTCTCCTCTTTAATCTTCTTGGAAACAACATAATCTATCAAAATCTGAACCGATATAATAACCTGATATACAACGTAGATTACAAAGACGGCATCAATAATCTTTTGCACAAAATCAGCCAAGCTTAAAAATCGCAGAACTAGCCAAAGCGCCAACAGCACATAAAATGGAGGCCGGATAGATTGGAAAATTTTAATCAGAGCGTCGTCGATGTCAGTCTTTGTTTTCTCGGCCACTTTTCTAAGCTTAGCCAAAATTAATCTCTGAAAAACATTAAAAACCAGCAGCAGTGCCAAAAGAGCGCCAAGCGCCACAGCGTAGTCCTTAGCCGTGTTGCCTAAAAAATTATACCGCCACATCGACGAGGAAAAAATTTCTTCCAGCATATTTGTCTAATTACCTTAAATTACGAAATCCGCTCTTCGTTATTTTTAGTGTAAGTATTAGCTTAATTCGCGTCTGCAAAAACACTGATTAAACGAACATTAAACGAAGAAAACTAAGTTTTAGGAGTTTTGTAATTCAAAGTTATTATCCATTAACACCACTTAAATTTTAGCACCTCTTATATGAATCGGCAACTATTCTCCATCTTCAAAAAATATCCCCGATTAATAACAGCTATTTCTCAAAAGCAAGACGGCTCGATGAAACTTTCAGACAATCCTCTAGTGATGAAACAAAATCTTAAAAATAGAGAAAAGTTTTTAGAAAAAATTGGAATTAGTCCTAGCTCTTTAGTAAGCGCTAGGTTAACTCATAGCAATAAAGTCAAGTTAGTCAGTAATAAAAATAAAGGAGAAATAATCACCGGCGTAGACGGTTTAATCACCGGCGAAAAAAATTTATCCCTGTCAATCACTATCGCCGACTGCCCGCCTATCTTTCTTTACGATCCGCAAAAGGAAATTATCGGTTTGGTTCACGCCGGCTGGCGAGGACTAGCCAATAATATTTTAGTCGCGTCTATCCGAAAAATGATTGACAATTTCGACTGCGCGCCGGAAGATATTTTAGCCGCCATCGGCCCGTCCATTTGCCAAAAACATTACGAAGTCGGCGACGAAGTAGCGGAAGGATTTAAACCCTTCCCAAGAGCTATCAAGAGAGATAACAAAAAAATGTTTCTGGATTTAAAGAAAATCGTCCAACTGCAATTATTTAATCTGGGACTTAAAAAAGAAAATACAGAAACCAGCCCCGAATGTACTTACGAACTGCCTGAGAAATACTTCTCCTATAGAAGGGACTTGCCCCGCACTACTTATCCATTAAAAAATATTTCAGCCGCAAATTCAGAAAAAGATAAAAAACCACAGCAAATAGCGCAGGGTAAACCTAGAGAAACTGAAGCTATGATGGCAGTGTTTGGAATGAAAGTAATCCGCTAAGGCTCAACCCTAGATAAGCGCCACGCCAGAAAATTTAAATAGTTTATTCATTACGGTTTTTGTGAGAGGAAAATTATGCTCCACCGAGGCGTTGCCACATTTACATTAGACACCGGAAAATGTCCCAAGTGGCTGTACGAGAAAATGGTCAAGCTCGGACGGGAAATGGCCAGAGTTATCGTGGCCGAGTATGGTCCCGACGAATTCGTGAAAAGAATCGCCGATCCGGTGTGGTTCCAATCGCTGGGAACAGTGCTGGCTTTTGACTGGAACGCTTCGGGGCTGACTACTGTTCTTACCGCGGCGCTTAAGGAAGCCATTCGCCAAGAAGAACAAGATCTGGGAATTTTTATCTGCGGCGGCAAAGGGAAAACTTCGCGCAAAACCCCGGAAGAAATTCAGCTTCTGGGAGCGCGCGCTTCGCTTGACCAGAAAAATATCAACTCGCTTACCTACAACTCCAAAATGGCCGCTAAAGTTGACAGTTCCTTAATTCAGGACGGATTTCAGATTTATCATCATTCGTTCTTTTTTTCACGAAACGGCGCTTGGGCAGTCGTCCAGCAAGGGATGAATCAGGAAAATCAAACCGCCCGCCGCTACCATTGGTTTTCAGACAACGCCAAAGATTTAATAGTCGAGCCTCACAGCGCCGTGGTTTCGGACGCCAAAGGAAATCCTCTCAATCTCACCGCCAAAGACAGCGAACAAACTCGCGTCATAAGCACCGAGTTAGTTCAAGGAAATTATTATTCCCTAATGAAAGACTTACAATTGCTTCGCAAATACTCCACTCCCCAAAGCCAAACTATCTCGCTTGGCAATAAAAACAATCAATCTACTTTTCTTAACTTAACAGACAACGAATTTACCGCTCATCCGGTCCTGCTGGAAGATTTCTCCCGCAGCCGCTATCTGCAAAAAATTCTTTATCAAGTCAGCGAAGTCAAACCTAAAAATTATGAGGAGCTGGTGGCTCTGCCGGGCGTCGGTCCTAAAACCGTCCGCGCCCTGGCGCTGGTTGGAGAAGTAGTTTACGGCGCCAAACCGTCTTATCAAGATCCCGCCCGTTACTCCTTCGCCCACGGAGGAAAGGACTGCATCCCCTACCCTATTGACCGGCCAACTTACGACCAAACTATCAAAACTATGCAAAAGCTTGTGCAGAAAATGAAAGTTGGATATTCTGAAAAAAACAGAATAATAAACAGGTTGAGTTAGCCCTATAAATCTGCAAAAATGGAACGACATTAACCATCCGAAACCCTTAAAAGGCTTCGGATAGCTGGTTTATTCCACTAAAAAGCCGACCGACAAGGCCGGCTTTTTATAAAAACTAAATTAGTTTTTACGCTAAACTATTCCGTCGGCTGGGTTGGCTCCTCGGCTGGCGGAGTTTCAGGAGTTGGCTCTTCCGGCGCTGGCGGAGTTACTGGAGTTTCAGGTTCTGGAGTCTGCCCTTCCTCTGGAGTCGTAGGAGTTGTTGTTTCGTCTTGGAACATATTTCACCTCACCTTCTAGATAAATTAAAATCCATCTCTATTTTAATTGTAGCACAGATCATAAAAAAGAAAATGTGCATAAGCTCCGCCCCCCGATCGCGCTCTTGAGGCAAATTAAAGTTATTCTCTCGCAATAATAGCGTA
>CAZIWW010000037.1:0-6292 GCA_964543275.1 uncultured Bdellovibrionales bacterium
GAGGAAGAAGTTAATGAAGAGATTGAACGGCCAGCAAAGGAAGAGCCCAAAGCGGAGGCTGAAAAAGTTGCCGAAGCCGAAAAACCGATCAGTCAGGAAACAGAGAAATTATTTATTGAGACAGCCGTAAAAGGCGACGGGAGCACTAAGCTAGCCAGAAGAGCCCTAGCCAACTACTTGGAGAAAAATCCTGATTCTTCCTTAAGTGCCGAGCATAAGATATACATCGAAGATTATATGCGTCGGCAGGTCAAGGATGGCCGTCTGAAAATCGGAGAATCGAGAGAATTCAGCAAAGATATGATTAGCGAGGCTATCGAAAAGTCTAAGAGCTTAACCGAGAGCCAGCTTAAGAACCTTGAGAAATATTCTCAAAGGGTTCCCGAACTTAAATAGAATTTGTTTAAAACTAAAATATAATTTGTTCTTTTCACCTGAAGCTTTTAACAATATTTCAAGGCAAATAGAATTTAAGAGTGAAGGTTTTAGTATTAACCAAAAATCCCGCAAGGCGGGATTTTTGGTTTTGGATTTGGCTATGATTCGCGCAGCGAAACGATTAAGTCGCTTAAATCAGTAATAGACAAAAGAAACTTCTTGTTTTATATTACCTTCAGGAAGTTGATATATTAACTGTTATCATTTATTCAATGAGTAAAATATACCGACGTTTTCTTTTTTGGGGATTTCTTTTATTATTCCTGATTGCCGCACCGACCGCAATTTTATATTCTTACGGATATCGTTTTGACAGGTACCGCGGTATTTTTGTGCACAGCGGATCCGTTACTGTTAAGTCAACCCCAACCCAAGTTGATATTTTTTTAAATGGAAAGATTCAGAAAAAGAAAAATCTTAACATAATAAATAACTCTCTAACAATTAACGGGTTGAGGCCCGGCACCTACTCTTTGCGTCTTAGTGCTGACGGGCGCTGGGATTGGGAAAAAACAATTGCTGTTCACAGTGGCATTTCCACTGAATTCTGGAATGTCTTTCTGGCGCAAAAAAATCCAAAAGTGGAGAAGTTGGAAACAGGAAGAGTCGAAAGATATTTTCTTTCTCCGTTCGGCAAGAAAGTTGTTTTTACGCAGGTGACCGACAATCAATTCGAGCTTTGGACGGTGGATATTGAAGAAGGCAAGCCAGCTCAAATATTCTCCGGCGATAATTTGATTTTCCCCGAAGACGATTTAGAGAATATAGAATGGAATTTCGAAGAAGAATTAATCATTGTCCCGCTAATAAAAGACGGTCGAAAGGATTATTTAATATTAGAAATAGACAATCCGGACGGAGCGTTTTTTGCTTCGGAGATTCTGCCGAGTAAGAAACTCAATCGCGCTCGTTGGAGCCCCAAAGAGAAAGAAGTCTTTTATCTCTTGGCTGAACAGGAATCGGGGAATAGAAACGAGCTGTATAAGGTAGATTTAAGATCAAGACTGGCTAAGGTGATTTTGGACGACGTTGTGACTTATGATCTGTCGTCTAATTCCATTTATATTCTAAGAGGCAATAAAATTATTTACGAGACTGATCTGAACGGAGAAGGTAACATACAGACAGTTTTTTCTCCACTTACATTATCCGAAATAGATACTAACTCTCGGTTAATTGTTTATGATGCGGATCGGCAAGCTCTCATAACTCAAGATGGAGAATTATTTATTCATAATAGGGGAAAAGAAGACACGATTAAAAAATTATCCGATAATGTTAATAGCGTCCAGTTTTCCGATGATGGAAAAAAGCTTTTATTTTGGAATGATTATGAAATAAGCGTGGTGTTTTTGCGGGAATGGAAAGTTCAGCCACAGCGCGAAGAAAACGAGGTCCAGCAGATAATTCGTCTTTCTTCGCCGATTGAAAACGCGCTTTGGTATGAAGATTACGAGCATATATTTTTTGCTACTCAAGGGATTATTAAACTCATAGAGCTTGATCCGCGCGACGGTCGATTGTGTTTTGATGTTTACAGAACCAATCTTGATCACTTTCGCGGCTCCTACGATTTATTAAATGGAGTTTATTATTTCATTGACGAAGTCAATGGTCAGAGAAATCTGTTCTACTTAAAAATTCCGGAGGAGAAAGGATTTTTTGGAAGATAGGGAAAAACTAAAAGTTTGAAGTTACGGCAAGCCGTCAGATTTTCAATTGAGAGCAGTTTTTGAAATTATTGAATTTAAAATTTATTCAAAATTCGAAAAACTTGCCTGTGGATAACTTTCTTGTGTTGCGTTTAAAAAATAATTAGTTATAATTAAATTAGTTCCAGAAAATTTTTCACTGAAAAAGTTTTTAGAAAAAAGTAATAAAAATTAATTTCGCTGAATTCTTGAAGTAAATTTACTTTATAAGACTGTTCAGCGGAGTAAATTGAAGGGAGGTGAAAACAAAATGGCAAAGAAAAAAAAGAAGAAGAAGAAAAAGAAAAAGAAATAGTGGTTAGATTTCTTTTTGGAATAAGAAAAGCTCCGGTTGTATAACTTGGAGCTTTTCGTTTTTAATTGTAGAAGCCTGTTTCAAAATGCCGTAGACGCAAATTGCATCATAAATATTGCGATCGCAATAAATATGCAGCAAAATATACAGCAATTAGATTGTTGCTTGGATTGTTGCGTGTAGGCGAATTTCTTTAATGTTTTTATTAAGGTAGCAGGATAAGCGGTTTTTTAGTTGTTTTATGCTATTTCGCTTGTTTTAAGTTTTGCTACAATTCTAGCTTGGCGCTGACTACTCGCCATTTACCAGTTAAATCTTTTTTAAAAGCAGTTTTTGCTTGCGGTAAACGCTCTTTTATAATTTTCGAAATAGGTTTCCTTTGTTCCGGACTGATTTCTAGGAAAACAGTGATTGGCAATTCGTAATTGGTAATTTGGATAAATGTTTCTATTTGCTTTATAAGTTTTCTGTAATAATTAAGTCCTTTAGAGGAGCTGATTAGCGCTTCTCTGGGTTCGTGATCTTTAATGTCTTTCGAACATTTTTCATAAAGGCTGCGGGATAAATAGGGCAGGTTGGCGACGATGATAATATGTTTATGTTTTTTAGATTTTTTTTGTTTGCCTCTCTTTGCGTAAAACCGCGAATATAGACTCGTTGAGTGAATGCCGCTTTTTCTACTCACGGGAATTTTACTCGCTCCGTCGTCAAAGTTATGGAGCGTCGGCGACACGCGAAGAAATGAATGAATGCTTTGAGTGTCAGCTTCGGGAGCTTCATAAATGAAATCTAGAAGGTTCGATTTAATAAATTTTATTTTTTTAATTACACGGTGAGACTTGGCGTTTCTTCTTGCGACTTTAAGAGCGCTTGGAGAAATATCCGTTCCAAGGAATTCAATTTTTTTTGAAATATTGCGCCGGAGATTTCTAGCGATTGAAATAATAATGTTTCCGGAACCGGTGCCAACATCGATAATTTTTGTATCCGGTATTTTGTGTTCAGCATTTTGTACGTGGGCTAGGACCTCGTCAACTAAAAGCTCGGTTTCGGGACGGGGAATTAGAACATTTTTATTCACATAAAAATCAAACCCGTAAAATTCTTTGCGGCATATTAGGTAAGCGATTGGCTCGCCTTTGACTCGGCGGACAGCAAGAGATTTAAATTTTCTTAGCTGAAGCGGGGTTAATTTTTTTTCGGGGTGAGCGAAAAGATATTCTTTTGGTTTTTTGATGGCGTAAGACAAAATAATCTCCGCGTCTAGGGGAGATAGCTTTATGTCTTTGAGAGTTTGGTCAATAATCATATCTGGAATAAAATCCAAATTCTAAAGCTCAAATGACAAATCAAGCTCGAAATCCAAATGATTAAATTATCTCTTCGGATTTTTAAAATTTGAAATTGATTTGGAATTTGGATTTTGAAATTTGACATTTAAGCCCGCTCTTCTTCTCACGTCTTCTTCAGACAATTTATCAATAATCACATTAAGATTTCCATTCAAGATGTTTTCAATGTTGCTCCAGCTTTCTTTGATGCGATGATCGGTGATGCGGTCTTGCGGAAAATTGTATGTCCTGATTTTTTCACTGCGGTCTCCCGTTCCGATCTGACTGCGTCGGGTTTCGCCCAGCTCTTTATTTCTCTTTTCTTCCTGTTTGGCTAGAAGCCTTGACCGCAAAACCTTTAATGCCTTTTCTTTATTTTTTAGCTGTGACTTTTCGTCCTGGCAGGTAACTATAACTCCGGTTGGAAGGTGAGTAATCCTCACAGCGCTGGAAGTAGTGTTAACGCTCTGTCCGCCGGGACCGGAGGAGCGAAAAGTGTCAATCCGCAAATCGTTAGGATTGATTTCAATGTCTGCTTCTTTTGCCTCTGGCAAGACGGCCACAGTAGCAGTGGAGGTGTGAATGCGGCCGGACTTTTCGGTTTCTGGAATTCTCTGGACGCGGTGAACTCCGGACTCATACTTCATTTTTCCAAAAATATTCTTGCCTTCTATGTTTACTATAACTTCTTTAAATCCTCCGATTGACGTCGGACTAGAGTTAAGGATAGTGGCCCGCCAGCCGTTTTTCTCAGCGTATTTTAAGTACATCCGCAATAAACTGGAGACAAAAAGCGCTGATTCGTCCCCTCCGGCCCCGGCGCGAATTTCCAAAATAATGTTTTTATTGTCGTTCGGATCTTTGGGAATAAGCAAAACTTCAAGTTCTTTTTCAAGCTCTCCTTTTTTCTTGGATAATTTTGTGTTTTCTTCCATAGCCATAGTTTTCAACTCTTCGTCTTGGTCCGAGTTTATAATTTCAGCGTTCTCCCGCATTTCTTTTTCAATTTTTTCCAACTCTTCAGCTTTTCGTGTTACTTCTTCTAATTCGGATAGCCGTTTTCCCAACTGACTGGCTTTTTTCCCGTTAGAAACTACTTCGGGCTTTTCCAGCTCGGCTTTCAATTGAGCGTATTCTTTTTTAATCTCTTTAATTTGGCTTTTCATGCAAATCTTTAAGAATTGTTACTTTGCTGCGAGGGACTTTTGATATTTTTTATGCTTGGGTTAGTAACTTTTGTATAGAGTTGGGTAGCGCGGATATTCTGATGCCCAAGAAGCTCTTGCGCGTATCGCACATCAACCCCGTTTTCAAGTAAATGCGCCGCAAAGCTGTGACGCAAGGAATGAAATGCCGCGCCTTTTCCGATTCTAGCGCGCTCAAGAGCTTTTTGAAAACTTTCTGAGCCGTTCTCTCTGTCAATTTTCCTCCCCGCTCGCTCTTGTGAACAAATAATCATTGGCGCTTCGCAAAGCAATCAATTCGCTTAAATCTGATTTATCTTATAAGGGAAGATGGTTATCCGATCTCGCTTGCTCTTGACTTCTTTAACATGAATTGTTAATCCTTCTATATTTATGTCTTTTATTTTAAGATTTGTTATTTTACTCACCCGCGATCCTGCTCCATAGGATAGAGAAATAATAAGTTTATGTTTTCGGTTTTCGATCGGGTTTATTATTTTTTTATTTTTATTCTGGAAAGCGCAATAGGCAAGCGCTTTGAGGTTTTGGCGAATTTCAAATCTATTCTTGCCGGTGATTTGAAAATTTCCCGACGGAAATATTTGATAGCGTTAAGATGTAAGTTTATGGTTTGTGGTGATTTACCTTAGTCTTGCATTTCCAAGGGGTGCTTTTTTATTGTGTTGACGTTGGGATTTTTTCTGACATTTTTGATGTAGTAAAAATAATTTTTCAGACAAAATAAATAGCTTTCAATAGTTCTACGGCTAAAATTGCGCAAGCGCAGCTCGTTTTCTATTTTTTTCAGCAGTTCTTCCAAATTCATAAATTGTTTGCTATAGTGAAGTTACTTTCAAACGGCGTAAAATATTATACCATACTACGTATAACATACAAATTTGAGCATAGTCCAACAAATCAATTCGCATAAAAACGAGTTATGTGACATTTTCTTTCAAATTATTTTTTGCTCATAAAAAAAGGACGCTAACTTGTAAGTCAACGTCCAGGGCTTGAACCGGATCTGCTCTTTTTTCTTTTTATTACGAAGCGAGGGATGTTCCCCACAAAATTACAGCAACTGCGTTCCATGCGATGGATGATTCGTGCCACTGCCCATTTATTGTAAAAATCAAGCCAGCCACCGAACATGCCATGGCAACCACTCTCGCTCCGAGAATCAAAGATTTCTTCATTTTGAACCTCCTACAATTTTGTAAAAGAGCAGATCCTCGCAATAGCAAGAAACCACTCTTTTGGTTAAAAGACGATTTTCGCGTAAATTTGCTTTTGAAGCGCGACACCTCGTAAATTGGAAATATGAGGTATCAA
>CAZIWW010000038.1:0-6071 GCA_964543275.1 uncultured Bdellovibrionales bacterium
TTCTTGGTTTGAATTTTGATAAAAATGGCATTAAAAATTATATTGGAGGCAATACTTTGATGGAAATCGGTTTTGCTCATGTGCTAAATCAAAAAATCTTCTTATGGAATCCAATTCCAGATATACCCTATTGCAAAACTGAAATTGAAGCTGTTAAGCCGATTATTATTAATGGTGACCTTT
Source organism: uncultured Bdellovibrionales bacterium (assembly GCA_964543275.1). Lineage (GTDB taxonomy): Bacteria > Patescibacteriota > Minisyncoccia > Moranbacterales > UBA11712 > CAZIWW01. The sequence goes on from CAZIWW010000038.1 coordinate 184, forward strand.
CTAAAATTTAATGGGGCGGGCTTTGGGCAGACTTCTTTACTCACTATTGTTCGCTTGACCACACTGCGCTCTTGTTCCGCTACGCTCCGCTCGGGGCACATAACAGCTGATATACTGCTTAAGTCTTGCAGACTTTCGCCCAAATTTTCTCGCTAACGCTCAAAAACTTCGTTTATCTGCGTACATCTGCCATATTGCTTAGCTTTTTTTACTAATTATTTACTAATTTACAAACATATGGAGCAAAAAATAGGTTATCGCCATCTTGAAAAAAGCATAATGGAAGCCCCTAATTTGCCAGATGAGCGCAAAGAGGCGTGGAAAAAATTTGAAGATGTCCGTGACGCACTTTATGCGAGATATCGCGAACTCGTCAAAGAAAACCTGCGATTATCTAACGCCCCTTTGGAATCCGCGCTCCGTGAAGTTACATGTCGAGAAAGCAATAAAGACACAGTATCCGTAATTGAACAATGGAAAGAAGTGATTGAAAGATATGCGCAAGAAGAAAAAGCTGAATCTATGAAAGTCGCTTTGCTGGAAGTATTGGACCAGTTTTCTAAAATTGCCTCAAAATAAGTTCGTAGCGTATGATTGATTCTGGCTGCGGGACAGGGATTCGAACCCCGATTAACGGCTTCAAAGGCCGCTGTCCTACCATTAGACGATCCCGCAGTGGATATGTAATTTTACTCTTTCACCACTCTTCCTCCAATAATCTCTATAGCTTCTTGGAGCAGGCTTTTGCATGACTGAACATCGGCATAATTTCTTTCGAATTCTTTTTCGGTGACGGCTTTTATTTTTAAATTGATCCCCGTTATGTTATCAATGGCTTTTTCGATTGTCAATCGGTGCTGGGTTTCGTTTATTTTATCTTTATAGAAATCGTATCTGGTTTTTATTATTAAAATATTTCCCTGAATGAGGGACGGCCGAGAGGATTTAAGGATGGAAGAAAGAGAATGGTTGAAATTTTTAAGAGAGTTGGCAATATCCAGCCAGCCGGAAATTATTAAATCTAAATCCTCGGTTTTGCCGATTGCAGTTTTGGGAACGGCGGATTGGTGCGTTATCTCAGAGGGTTGTTGGAAAGTTTGAGCTTTTATATTGTTTGGGTTCGTGTTTGAAGTTTTGGGTTTTTGGACATTTTCTTTTTTAGCAGGGCTTGAGATAGGCTCAACTGCTAGTGGCGGGTTTGGATTGCTCTTAGCTGCCAAGGCGGCGATAGTAGCTTCGAGGTATAATTGGGGCATGAAACTGCTTTTAAATTTTTCTGAATTTTCTTGGAGGATGTTGATAAAATTAAGAATATGGCTTATTTCAAGATTTGATATTTGACTTTCTATTTTTTGGGCCTGTTCTTGAGTCATTTCATAGGACAGCTTTTTTCCAAATTCCGGGTTAATTTTCATAACCAGCATTTGCCGCAGGTAATTTAAGAGTGATTTTCCGAAATTTTTGAAGTCAACCCCGGCTTCGGAAAGCTTGGCTGTCTTTTCCAGTACCTTCGGATATTTTCTTTGGATGACAAGGTCGATAAATTCAGCCACTTCTTTATTGGAAACAGCGCCAAGGATGAATTCAACTTCTTCAGCGGTTATTTTTTTATCCTCCAGAGCGATGACTTGCCCCAACAGACTTTCGGCGTCTCTCATGCTGCCTTCGGAGGCTTGAGCGATAATTTCCAGAGCTCCATTTTCTACTTTTACTTTTTCTAGTTTGGCAATCTGCTCAAGGCGCTGCATAATCTTGGGGATGGCAAGGCGGGTGAAATCAAAACGTTGACATCGCGACAGAATGGTTTCCGGAAATTTGTGAACTTCGGTTGTGGCTAGGATAAAAATGACATGAGACGGCGGTTCCTCCAGAGTTTTTAAGAGAGCGTTGAAAGCGCCTCCGGAAAGCATGTGCGCCTCGTCGATTATGTAGACTTTATATTTTAAGGAAGTCGGAGGAAGCTTAACCGTTTCTCGCAGTTCGCGAATATTATCCACGCCGGTGTGGGAAGCGGCGTCAATTTCAATAATATCTAGAGCTCGGTTTTCGTTTATTATTTTGCAAGCCTCGCATTTTTGGCAGGGCTCGGAATTTTTTCTTTTTGGGCAGTTGATGGCTTTTGCAAAAATGCGGGCTACAGAGGTTTTGCCTGTTCCCCGCGGGCCAGTAAAAAGATAAGCCTGGCCGACGCGGCCGCTTTTTATAGCGTTGGTTAAAGTTTGGACAATGTGCTTTTGTCCGATGACTTCAGAAAAAGCGGAAGGTCGATATTTGCGATAAAGCGTGGTGCTCATGATTTGTATTATAAGATCGATATGGTAAAAAATCAAAAATTTGCATAAGTCCACCCGATTTTGCGCTCTTGAGGCGATTTAGCTTGATCAAGCTGTAGAATAAATCCTTTCAGCATTGTACAAAATCAGCCAATCAATCAGCTTGCGGTTAAAGATAATCGGTTTAATCTTGCCAAATGGAATATCGAGCTCTGTGTAAAACTTTTGTAATCATATGCGTATAGCGTAGCGCATCATAATAGGTAGTTAAGAATCCCTTAACGACTGTGTACTTACGATGTATTCCGCTGTAAAACTCCATGAAATTAAGGTTTCGTAGAATGTAATATATTTCTGGTTTTATGCGGTTCTCTTTCGGAGGCGGTGCGGTTTTTTTCAGAGAAGTCGCTCGAGATGGGATGTCACGGCATAATTTTATCCGCCACCCAACTGGGCATCGCTAGCGACCTGAAGATTTTAAAGGTGACGCCCGGCATTCGTCCTGACTGGTGGCAAGACAACCGGCACGAGAAGAAAGTTGCGCTGACAAGTGCTATTGTTGGTATGGCTGACATTCTAGTTCGCGTCAGCCCCATTTGGAAAGACGAAGACTCTATCTGGGTTCTAAAAAAATCCTTGCCGAAACGGAGGCGGCAAAGAACTAAAAGGGGCTAAACGGTAAAAAGCTTATCGAGGCTTCCCAACTATTATTGGAGACCTCTTTTCTTTAAATGACAATTAATCCTTCACGCAAACGTAGACGAAAGCCGGCGGGATGTTGAGGGGAACGAAGGCAATAGACATGGAGGGAAAGAACTGTTTGATTTTGTCCCGGCTTAGGAGCGAGTATTGAAATTGGATGTATTGCCCGCCGCTGGCGAGATATTTATAGACTCTTGAAAGAATTTTACGCGTGGTTGGCTTAGGGAGAGTGACCAGGGGCAAAGTTGAAATAATACAGTCGGCTTTGGAATACCCATACTGTTTCAAGTAGAGGCCTATATTTTCGGCGCTGTCGCCAATAACTTTAAGCCTGGGATCGCGAATATTCTTCCTGACACACTCGGCTAAGAGAGGGTTTATCTCAAATGTCAGCAGGGCGCAGTCGGGTGATGTTCTTTTTAGGATTTTTTTGGTGACGGCGCCGGTCCCAGCTCCGAGCTCAACGACGCACCCGGCCTTGCTTAAGTTGGCCGAGTTGGTAATTTTGTTGACTAGAAAGGGTGAGCTTTGGATGATTGATCCCACTTGGCGAGGATTTTTAAGAAATGCTCTAATGAAAGGCCTATTATGCATTTGTATTTATTTTTGGTATAATTTTAATAAACAGGAGTATTATAGCAAAGTAACTAAAATAAGGAAAGGAGGTGAATTATGAACTCAATTCAAACTTGGGGAGAGGCTATAACCAACTCTCTTTTAGCATTGTGGGATAGATTTATCAATTTTCTTCCGTCGCTGATTGGCGCCGTTCTGGTTTTTGTAGCTGGCTGGATTGTAGCAGTGGCGCTGGGGAAAGTCGTGGAGCATATTGTAAGAATTGTAAAAATAGATGAAGTGATTGTTAAGTCCGGGACAAAAGCGAAACTGCGAGAAGCTGGGGTGGAATTTAATATGTCTAAATTTTTAGGGGGTCTGGTGAAATGGTTTTTGATTTTGGTTTTCTTGATGGCAGCCACAGACATTCTTAAACTCAATCAGGTAACCAGCTTTCTCAATAGCATTATTCTCTATCTGCCGAATGTTATCGTGGCGGCGGTTATTTTAGCAATCGCTTTTTTAGTGGGAAATTTTGTTTACACATTAGTGAAGGGAAGTACAAAAGTGGCCGGAATAGTTTCAGCAACTTTACTGGCGTCTGTTTCAAAATGGGCTATTGTGATTTTTGGAGTTTTAGCGGCACTGGTTCAGCTAGGGATAGCTCGTTCCCTTATTAACACTCTGTTTACCGGTTTAGTGGCTATGCTGGCTCTGGCCGGCGGACTAGCGTTTGGTTTAGGAGGCAAAGACGAAGCGGCGGAATTTATCCGGAAAGTTAGGAGAGAGGTTTCAGAAAGTAAAACTGGAGAGACATAGAGCAAAACGAAGTAGATATTTATAATGCTTGTTAAATAACGGACTGTGCTACAGTTCAATGGTTTGTTTTGTGTTTTTTAGTTTAAGAGACGACGTTTTAGACCAATAATAGCCAAATTAATCAACAAAGAGAGCGCTATCTATTCGGACAAATGGACAGCCTATGACAGTTTAGTGTTAAATGGCTACAAATACTATCGCATCAACACCACGGGAAGCAGGAATATTCCAATTGCAAAGGTACTCACATCAACGGGATAGAAAACTTTTGGATCTATGCCAAAAGAAGACTGGCGAAGTTCAATGGCGTACCCGCAAAAGACTTCTATCTGCACCCCCAAGGAGACTGAATTCAGATACAATGAAAAAAGAAATATTTACCGAAAAATGTTGTCAATTTTGAATTTATTCTAGTCAAGAGCCTTGATAAAATAGGTTCAAGCGGAACGATATAAGCGAGTCATACTAAAAGGCGCGGAGCGAAAATCCTGAAATTCTCCAAACTGCATAAGATCAAAAACATTTTGGAAAACTCCAAGGTTTAAGATCTATGGAGTTTGACAAGAATTTGTATGTGTGCTACATACACTACCAAGCAGTAAATTGAAATCCAAGAAAATAAAAGGAAAGGAGGTGATGCGGAATGGACTGTGTGCAGTACTTTAAGCAGATGGAGCGGGTGATCTATGGCGCAGCGTATGTGCCACTAGAGTACGCTACGCAGTTTGGTCGGCAATGGTACTGCCGAGACAAAGGTCTTGACGGACACCCTGTACAGTGTCCAAAGTGCAAGACTTGGTATCGGGACTTGAAGCCGGCTGAATCGCGTTGTCCGTGCTGCAATAGCCCGGCCTGATTACTGCCAGTTTAGACTGGCCGAGGGGTTTGGCTTAAACCTCTTGGGAACAGAAGCGGGAAAAATTCGCAAAAAGCCAAGGCGAGTAATTTTCATACTTGCTCGCCATTCTTTCTGAAGCTATAAAAAAGTAAAAATTTGTAGATTCAGAAAGGGAGCTTTGTTCCCGATAGTTCTTAAACTTAATGTCTTGTAGTCGGGTTGGGGCGGATCCTCAACCGGCACAATCATCGGCTCTTCTCGAGAAGGAAGCAAGCTCACTTTAAGGGAGGTAGTCGAGATTGTAAAATCTGTTCTTTAATCGATAAAGTATGGAAGCCCATACGCGAGCCGAGCTCGAGAAGCTTGGCTCTTTTTTTGTTAAAACCCTCTCCGAAAATCCGCCAAAGGCGGATAACCACAGCCAGCAAAAATTTATTCCTTTTTTTAATTGAATTTTTTTTGCGCCGCCTATAAATAATAAAAAATTTTTGCTGGCTGTGGCAGTCGGCGGTCAGCCGACTTTTCGGAGCCGTGCGTCATTGGCAAAACCGCCGCCACTATGTACAAGCCTCACCCTCGATTACACTCTTGAGGCAAATTAAAGTTATTCTCTCGCAATAATAGAGTAAACCGCGGAGGCGAGAGCTTGTTCTGGAAAGCGCGGCGCGCTCTTCTTTTTGTATTATACCAGACCAGATAAT
>CAZIWW010000039.1:0-1709 GCA_964543275.1 uncultured Bdellovibrionales bacterium
GGCGAAGCGCAGATCTGAAGGGAGAAAGTTAGAGTTGTTATGAAAATGAAAAAAATTTTAGACAGTAAGATCGAGATCAAGTCTCGCTATAAGCTTACCAAAAAATCCCTGCCGGTCATTTACACTCCCGGCGTGGCCGAAATTTCCAGGGGAATTTCTAAAGACAAGAAAAAAGTTTTTGATTGCACCTTCAAGAAAAACAGCGTAGCTATCGTAAGCGACGGCAGCGCGGTTTTGGGCTTGGGGAATTTGGGGCCGGAAGCGGCTTTGCCGGTAATGGAAGGCAAAGCGGTTCTGTTTAAAGAGCTGGCCGGGATTGACGCGGTGCCGGTTGTTTTAGGAACGCAGGACATGGAGGAGATAACAAATGTAGTGAAGGCTATCGCCCCGACTTTTGGCGGAATAAATCTGGAAGACATTGCGGCGCCCAGATGCTTTGAGATTGAAGAGCGGTTAGTAAAAGATTTGGACATCCCGGTTTTTCACGACGACCAGCACGGGACGGCCGTGGCGGTTTTGGCCGGGCTTATCAACGCGCTTGAAGTTGTCCGCAAAAATATTCGGGAAGTTAAAATCGTCATCTCCGGCGCCGGAGCGGCGGGAATTGCGATTACTAAACTGCTTCTAAAATACGGCGCCAAACACATAATTGCCTTTGACAGCGTGGGGCCGCTTTGCCAAAAGTGCGTTTATAACAAGAATGGCGTCAAGGAGAAAATCGCGCGTTCCATAAATTTGGAAAACTACTCGGGCGATTTAAAAGGCGCTCTTTCCGGCGCGGATGTTTTCATTGGAGTATCGGCTCCGAATTTGCTGAAAGCCAAAGATATTAAAAAGATGAATAGAGACGCCGTTGTTTTTGCGATGAGCAATCCCGTGCCGGAGATTATGCCGCGCGAAGCCAAGAAGGGCGGAGCGGCGATTGTGGCTTCCGGCCGAAGCGATTTTCCTAACCAGATTAACAACGTCTTGGTTTTTCCGGGAATTTTTCGAGGCGCGTTGGATACGAGAACGCGGTTTATAACCGACAAAATAAAAGTCAAAGCGGCCGAAGCCATTGCCAACTTGGTAAAAAATCCGAAAAGTGATAGAATAGTGCCAGAAGCGCTGGATAAGAAAGTAGTGAGGACGGTAGCGGGTGTTTTTCATTGAGATGTGATGCTAATCCACGAATAAATTCTAATCTACTAATTGCGAACTTGCTAACGCGTGAATCTATTATTCGCAATTCGCTGATTGGCGTTTATTCGCGGATTAGAATAATAATTAAGATTAAATCATGAAAATACACAAACAAACTATTTCCAAAGAATCCAAGAGTCAGATTGAGTTTATTGACATTACTCACGATGTGGAAGAAGTGGTTAAATCGTCGAGAGTAAAAAATGGGCAGGTGCTGATATATTCTCAACACACTACGGCTGGGGTGGTCATAAACCAAAATGAGTCGCTTCTAATTCAGGATTTCCAAAGGCTTTTATACCGTATGGTGCCGATAGACGAAAGATATTCCCACGACTTATTTGAGCTAAAAAAGGGATCCACTTCCGACGGGCGGAGCAACGGTCACAGTCATTGCAAGAATTTAATTGTCGGAGTAAGCGAGGTTGTTCCTATCGAAAATGGGAAGATGCTGTTAGGCGACAGACAAAATATTTTTTTAGTAGAATTTGACGGAGGAAGGAAAAGAGAGATTTTGGCGCAGGTGA
>CAZIWW010000039.1:1809-6047 GCA_964543275.1 uncultured Bdellovibrionales bacterium
TAATTTCCACCTAATTTTCACTTATTTCCACTTATTTCTACTTAATTTCCGCTAATTTTAGAAATTTGTAGAAATTCGCTTTGCGAAATTTATAGAAATTAAGGGTACTTTTGTGAATTCTCTTATCCGTGATTTAGTTTACCAAGGTTACCTCAAAACCGACCGAATAATTGACGCTTTTACCAAGATTAAAAGATTTGATTTTGTGCCGCCGGATTTGGAGGACGAGTCTGAAGCCAACATTCCTCTTCCGATTGGTTATGGCCAGACTATTTCCCAGCCGCTGACGGTGGCTTTTATGTTTGAGCTGCTTCAGCCAAGACCGGGCGATAAGATTTTAGACATTGGATCCGGTTCGGGCTGGACGACGGCGCTTCTGGCGCACATCGTGGGCGACAGGGGGAAAATAATTGCTATGGAGCGCATTCCGGAACTCTGCCAGTTCGGAGAGAAAAACGTGAAAAAATATAATTTCGTTAAGAGCGGCCGCGCGCAATTTATCTGCGCTGACGGAACTAAAGGGTATGTGAATGAGGCTCCTTACCAGAAAATTTTGGTGTCGGCTTCGGCTGATGAAGCTCCTAGGGATTTAAAGAAACAATTGGCTGTCAGCGGCCGAATGGTAATTTCAATTAAAGACAGCGTCTGGATGCTGGAGAAGTTGCCCGACGGAAAATTCAAAGAAGAAGAATTTCCTGGGTTTGCGTTCGTGCCGTTGATAAGCGATAGTTAATTTTTAGATAGAGTTCAAGCTTAAAGCTCAAAGTTCAAAACGTGAAGTTGCAGCGAAACCCAAAGCTGAAAAAAGTTTTTTAGCTTTTAATTGTAATTTTGCGCTTTTCCGCAAAAGGGGCTTGTTTATGTTAGGCAGAATCCGCTTTTGACGGAGAGCCTGCGTTTAGCTCGTTAATTTTAATAGAATGAGGTTATTTACAAGGCTTATAATTTTATTAATTCTGCCGCTTTTTGTCTTGTTTCATTTTTTTTGGCAGGTTAATCACTCGCATGGGAAGGGAAACGTTCGTCAGGATTTTGAGATAAAGAAAGGCGAGGGAGTAAAGGAAATAGGAAAAAATTTGGAGGAGTCGCAACTTATAAAAAGCAAATACTATTTTTACTATTACATCTGGAAAATGGGCGGAAAAGACAAGCTTCAGGCTGGCAAATATGAGCTTCGGGGTTCGTTGACTGTTCCGGAGATTGCGCAAATATTTTCGGTTGGCGAGACAATTCCTCAAGAAATTAGAATTACGTTTCCGGAAGGCGCCAGCGCTGAACAGATGGCGGAAATTTTAGGGGAAAAGGGATTTAATAAGGACAATTTTTTACAGGCTGTTGCCGGCAGTGACAAAGTGAAAACCGATTATAATTTTCTTAAGGACAGGCCGAGAGGGAAATCGCTGGAGGGGTATTTATTTCCCGACACTTATTTTTTTTGGAGAGAGGCCGACGCCGGGGACATTATCAACAGAATGCTCCTTAATTTTGACGAAAAGCTGACGAAGGAGATGAGGGAAGAGATAAAAAATCGGGGAAGGACTATATATAAAGTTGTGACTATGGCAAGCATCTTAGAGAAGGAAGTTAAAAGCTTCGAAGATATGAAAATTGTAAGCGGCATTTTCTGGAAAAGGCTCGATCAGAATAAGCCGCTTCAAAGCTGCGCCACTATTGCTTATATTTTAAAAAAAGAAAAGAAACAGTATTCATACGAAGACACTAGAGTTAAATCGCCTTACAACACCTATATTCATAAAGGTCTTCCTCCGGGGCCAATTAATAATCCAGGCTTGAATTCTATTACGGCCGCTATTTATCCTACCGAAACCGAATACAACTATTTTCTCACTGATCCGGAAACAGGCAAAACCGTTTATTCTAAAACAGTTGAGGAGCACGAGGAGAATAAAAAGAAATACGGGTTGTAGGTGTCAACGAACAATGAACATTTTGTCTGCGAAGCCTGCTTTTGCAGGTTTTTTTATTTTGACTTTTGACAGAAGAAGTTAGCGCAGTTATAGTTATTTGAAGGTTAAAAGGCTCGTTAACAATTTAATAGATGTATATAACTTTTGTTCCGAAAGGAGGAATGAATTATGTCCGAGCGTGTTATTCGTTTGCCAGAGGTTGTTATCGATACTCATTGTCACGGTCGGGATATGAGGCAATCTTACAAAACGACCGTTTATCAAACACTTTTAGAGGCAATGTTGGCAGGGATTATGATAACTGTGTTTATGCCAAATACGGAGCCTCCAATAACTACACTCGGAGCGCTCGACAATTATCTTAGGAAGGTTTATTCGGCTAGGTTAAGGTTAAAAAATCCGTTTAAACAATACGTCTACTTTGGGGCAACTAATGACAATTACAAAGAATGCCGTGCTGCTCTAGAATTTTCTGAAGTAGTTGGGATAAAAGTTTATCCCAAGAGTCAGACCGGTAAAGTAGTAACGACCGGATCAATCGGCGTTTCTAGCAATGTCGTCATTTCCAATCTCATGAAATTGGCTCGCAGGAAGAACAAAGTGATTACCCTTCACTGTGATGATCCAGAAATTATTGCGAAGCAGGGCCATACAATTGAGGCGGAAGCTTCGTATGTTGAAAAGATTATCGGCTTGGCCAGACGGGTACCGGGGGTGAGGGTTGTAATCTGTCATATCTCCTGCATCGAGAGCGCAGAGTTGATTTTGCAGGCCCAGAACGAGGGACTAAAAATTGCGATTGAGCTTATGCCGCACTATCTCTGGTTTGACGCAGATGGCACCAATTGGAATCCCAAGCTTAACCCGGTTTTCTATCACTGTTACAACAAGTTGCGCGGGCGCGAGCATCGGGAATACCTGGTGAGTTTGCTTAAACTCGACAACCCACTTATTATTATCGGGTCTGATAATGCTCCCCATACTAGAGAGGAGAAGCTTGAAAAAGGGCTAGGAGGGATTCCGTCAAATCAGGAAATGGTGCCCGTAATTTTGACGCTGGCGCAAGAACTTGGGTTATCGAACAATCAGATCGCTCGGCTCCTTTGTTGGAATGCCAGCAAGTTCCTGAATATTCCCATTCCATGTGTGGAGTGTCCTAGGAAATACAGGCTGGAGGAAAGGGTTGACGATCTTAAATATAACCATGGAAAAGTAGAGAATCCATGGCGGGGTTCAAAACTACTTTTCCCGGTACCGATTTGAAAAGGAGGAAGCGATGATTAATTTTGGACACAGAAAGATTTCAACAATTGTAATTTCCACGGCCTTGGGATGCGACGGCACAGGAGTATTTCCGTACACGGCATGGAGTCCGTACAGACATTTACTCCGAGTTGCAAGGAAGACGAATACTACCCTCCTGGGCAAATCCGCAACCTACGATAAGTGGGTCGGGAATGTGCGGTTGTGGAATCCGCTCACGTGGCGACGATATGTCAAAAAACTTCAGGGTGACGGCATGTGGAATAACTACGGCCTAACAAATGCAGGAGTTAGAGTTATTGCTCCTAAAATTGCCAGAGCCCGCTTGGAAGAAGTGCGAATAATTCCTAATATCTTTCCCCAGTTTTTTCGAGGATTCGATAATGCGATTAATGAAATAATCAACGCTCTTCGAGTCTTTAGCAAAGAGCTGGGAGAAAATTTCTGGGCGTGCGAAGTCAGTCTTTCCTGTCCTAACCAGCCACAGGATTTGTGCGATTTGGCTGACTGCGGACCATTTTGCATTGAGCAGATAAAAAGACATTTCCCCTGGCTGATCGTGATAGCTAAGGTGAGTGTTGCTCAAGATACTGCATTTGCGCTGCGTCTCAAAGATGCCGGGGCGAATATAATCCACGGGGTAAATTCAGTGCCCGACTATAAAGCGCCAATGGAGTTAATGGAAAAATATAAGCTTGAGGGGGGCGGTTACTCGGGAGGACCGGTTTTCGACATAGCGTATGAATACAATATGCGCTTGGTTGATGAAATTGACCCGCCGCTTATTTTGGGATGCGGAATTACCGATGACGAAAAGCTGGGTAAATATTTCCAGCTTGCCAAATCGGTTTCGCCTGAACTTTGTGGATTTTCCTTCAGCGTCTGCACCGCCGTTCTCTGCAAGCCCGAATGGGTGGGAGAGAAGTTGGTGGGATATAACAGTTGATTTAGATGGGCTTGCGTTAAGTGACGCAAGCCCTACTTTTTTACTTGGAGCTGTTGACACATTTTCCTGCTTGTGTATAATTGCTAGCGTAGTCAATTAAA
>CAZIWW010000040.1:0-3911 GCA_964543275.1 uncultured Bdellovibrionales bacterium
TTCTTCCTCGACTTTCTCTACTTCTTTTTCAGTTTTCTCTCCAACCTTCTCCACCTCCTCCTTAACTGTTTCTTCTTTTTCCGCTTCACCGCCTATTACGCTAATCTTGCCTTCTCCTTCTTGCTCCTCGCGGGCTATTTCCTTTTTAATTTCCGGCGCTTGAGTCCTCTTTGAGTAGGCGTAAATTCCTCCGGCAATAGCGACAACAACAACAATACTGATTACCATCCTAAGATTTTCCTGAAACCAAACTTTTGTTTTATCCCTCCAACTTTCCGAAGAGTTATTTTGATCTTCAGAAGGGCTGGGATTGTTTTCCACTTTTCCACCTGCCTTTCTAGTTCTCGCTTAAAGCGACGATTAATTATTAGCGAACGCAACCGTTATTATCCAGAATCGCAATTATTTTAGAATATAGCAACGGTGTCTTAAATTTGTCAACCGCCATCCTACCGCTTCTGCCACTGGGGCGCTCGCCTAGCTTTTTTCAGCCCGGCCTTTTTTCTTTCTACCATCCGCGCGTCACGCGTAAGATAACCCAAGTCTCCTAAAGTTCTCTTAAATTCTTCATCATACGAAACAAGCGCTCTGGACACTCCCAGTCGAATGGCTTCCGACTGACCTCGCAGTCCGCCGCCCTTAACTTTAACTGAAACCTTAAACGAATCAAGTTTATTTACGGCCTTCAGCGGCGAAACCGGTATATCTCTTAATTCAGCTAAAGGAAAATAGGACTTTAAACATTTATCATTAATTAAAAAATCCTCCGCGCTAGAAGCTTTGTTATTATCAAAATAAATTCTAACTTGAGCTACCGATCTCTTCCGTCGCCCAATCCCTTGAAAATATTTCTTTGCATAAAGTCCACCCTCCCTCTTTGGGCTCTCTGCTTTCTTCTTTTTGACTAAATTTTTGCTTGCCATAACTATAAATAAAAGCTGCGAAGTCTGGAATTAAGAGATGTAAACCTTGAGCCAGGTTTGCTACGCGCTTTTTAAATTTTAATTACTTTGAATTAAGAAATTCATTCCTTCGTTATTTTTAACGTAAACGTTAGTTTAATTCAAGCCTATAGAAGAAAACAAAACTTTAGGAATTTCGTAAATTAAAAAGATTAGTCAAGGTTTAACCTCTTCAATCTTTACCTTTAAATTATGTTCCTTATCTCTAAAAACTAGAAGTCGTTTCATCATTTTGTCTCTTAACTTATTTTTGGGCAGCATGCCATAAACAGCGCTGGTGATCACTCGCCTCGAGTCCTCTTCACAAAGCTTTTTAAGGTTAGCGGAAGTTATTCCACCGGGATAGCCGGAAAAAGAATAGTAAATTTTATCGTCCATCTTTCTTCCGGTAACTTTTAGGTTATCAGAGTTTATTACAACGGCAAAGTCCCCTCGATCCAAGTTGGGAGTATAATCACATTTGTGCTTGCCTTGCAATATAAAGGCTATCTTAGCCGACATTCTACCCAAAATAAATTTCCGACAGTCAAAAAGATGGTATCGGCGATGAGTTTTAGATTTCTTCTTCATATAAGCTCTAAGTTATAAAGAAAAAATAAGCAGTGGACAATAAAACAAGTTATGAGCTGTAAGCTGTTTAGTCCGCTTATTTTGACTTACAATTTATAGCTAGCTCTACAGTTTACAGCCTATTTCCCTCCGACTAATTCATCCTCCACTAATTCCAGCACCACTATCCTAGCGCTGTCAGATTTTCTGATGCCCTTTCTAATTATCCGAGTATAGCCGCCTTTCCTGGAAGCAAATTTTTCAGCAATTGCCTTTAATCTTTCTACTTTAACGCTGCGAGGCGCTTTCGACTTTGCCAGCCGAACAGCGGATAATTCATCTCTTTGGTTTAGTAATATACTCTTAGTCTGATTAATTAATCGCTCCGCAAACATCTTAAGCTCTTTAGCTTTGGCTTCCGTGGTTACAATTCTTCCTTTTAATATAAAATTGCCAAGCAGCATCTTTAAGAGCGCCTCTCGCTGCTTTTTTATTCGACCAAGTTTTCTACCTTTCCTTAAGTGTTTCATGTTATGGAATATAAAGTATGGAACATTAAGTAAAATACAATACTATATGTTCCATGCTATGCGATACGCGCTATGTGTTACGCGCCTTACTAACCTGCTTCTGTTTCAAAGTCAGACCGAAATCGCCGATAGCCTTTTTAATTTCCTTTAATCCCTTCTCGCCCATTCCTTCAAGATTTATAATTTCATCCTCGTTCATATTAACCAGATCTCCAATCGTTTTTATCTTGCTTTTTTCTAAAACATTCATTGTCCTGGTTGAAAAAGAAAGAGCGCTTACCTCTACTTTCAAGGAATCAATCTCTTTCTCTTTCCCGCTTTCCTCGACAGACTTTTCGTTCTCGGCGGTCTCTGGCGCTTCCTCAATCTCCTCCTTTTTCGTCGAAAACTTCTTAATCCCATCGAACTGCTCGATAAGAATCTCAACAGCCTTCAAATAGGCTTCACGGGGAGTGATCGTGCCGTCTGTTTCAATTTCAAGGGTTATTTTGTCATAATCTGTCCTTTTTCCAACTCGAGTATTTTCCACAAAATAATTAACTCTCCTGACGGGCGTGTAAACCGCGTCTATCGCAATAACATTTATTTCCCTCTTCTCTCTTTCCTGCTGCTCAACGGGAACATACCCTAAGCCTTTTTGGATTTCAATTTCCATCTCCAACTCGCCTTTCTTTTTAGTTATGGTGGCAATATGAGCGTCTTTGTTGACAACCTCCACGCCCGCCGGACACTTAATTTGAGCCGCTTTAATCTCTTTCTCTCCTTTTTCTTTTAAGCTAAGTTTTACGGCCTCATTCCTGTGAGACTTAAATCTAATCCGTTTGAGATTAAGAATCAACTGAACCACATCTTCCAAAACATCGGGAATAGCGGAGAATTCATGAGAGACGCCTTTAATATTTACCGAGGTTATAGCCGTTCCAGGCAATGAAGATAGAAGTGTCCGCCTAATGGAATTTCCTAATGTTGTTCCATACCCGGGATAACACCCGTCTATCTCCACTCTGCCTAGATTTTTATCTAGCTCTATGTATCTCGGGCTGCTTGGCAATGTTACTTTCAACATTTTTTTAGTTTAATTTTTAGTGAAATATTGGCTAATTATCTTGAATCGCAAAATTCATCTCCTTATTGCTTTAACGCGAATTAATTCGTGTTTTCCATTAAATTATCGCGAATAATATTCAATCACCGCCTGCGCGTTCACGCTTATACCTATGTCATCCTTAGTTGGCCTGGATTTTACTTTAACGGTTAGGTTTTGATAATTCACTTCCAGCCAATTAGGACCGCTACCCTCTTTCAAACCCTTAACAGTCTCTTTTAGACGTTTAAAGTAACTATTCTCGCGCTTGCCGTCTTTAATCTCTATAACATCTCCCACTCTAACCTCGTAAGAAGGCAGGTTGACTCTCTTTTTATTTACTAAAAAATGAGAGTGTTTAATAAATTGACGAGCTTGAGAGCGACTGACGAAAAAACCAGCTCGAAAAACCACGTTATCCAGCCTCATCTCCAGCTTCTGAAGCAATAGGTCTCCGGCGGCTCCCGGTTTATTTCTGACATCCATGAAGTATTTTTTAAATTGCTTCTCCAGAATTCCGTAAGTTCTTTTAATTTTCTGCTTCATGGCCAATTGCTCCCCATACTCACTCAAACCTCTTCTTTTCTTTTTTCCGTGCATTCCGGGAACGTAAGGCTTGCGAATCATGGCGCACTTAGGCGTATCACAACGCTCGCCTTTCAAAAAAAGCTTCTCTCCCGCTCGGCGGCATCTTTTGCATTTTGGGGTAAAATCTTTAGCCATAAATTAGTCAACCTAGCACAATCAATTTTTACTTTATTTCGCGAAGCAAATTTCTATTTAATT
>CAZIWW010000040.1:4011-5853 GCA_964543275.1 uncultured Bdellovibrionales bacterium
AATGAAGTAGAAATTTATAGAAATTAATTGTCCGGATCCTAAACCCTCCTCGGCTTTCTTGGCCGGCATCCATTGTGAGGAATAGGCGTAATATCCTTAATCAGCATTATGTCTAAACCGTTGTTAACTAAAGCTCTTATAGCCGCCTCTCTTCCGCTGCCGACGCCTTTCACATAAACCTCGACTTCCTGTAAGCCGTATCGGAATACTTTCTCCATAACATTATTGACGATTTTGGTGGCGGCGAACGGCGTCGCTTTTTTGGCGCCCCTAAACCCCAACACTCCGGCACTGGACCACCCTAAAACTCTACCCTTTAGATCCGAAATTGTCACAACGGTATTGTTATAAGTGCACTGAATGTGAGCCTGACCTTTAACCACCTGCCGGCGAATTTTCTTCTTTTTTTTGACAGTTTTGCTCTTGGCCGGATCTCCCGCTATTTCTTTTTCTTGTTCTCGTTTTTTGACATCGGCGACAGATACTTCCTTCGTCTTTCCATTATCCTCGCCATTATTTTTTTCAACATTATCAAGCTCAACGGACTCCCGCTCAATCGTTTTGATATTATCTTTAAATTCTTTTTTATTCTTACTAGTCATAGATCAATCGCAAATTATTCAAAATTTCAAGCTACGTCTTTTCCGCCGCAGCTTTGCGGCCGCTTCCGGCAGTCCTTCTGATATTGCCGCGAACCGTCCGAGTATTAGTCTTGGTGCGCTGTCCACGCACAGGCAAACCTTTTGTATGCCGTATTCCCCGATAACAGCTTATATCCTTGAGCCTCTTTATATTCATTGCCTTTTGATGCTTCAGCTCTCCTTCAATAGTGAAGTTCTTTCCTATATAATCCTTCAGCCTGTTTATATCCGCTTCGCTTAAATTTTTGGTTCTGGCATTTTGATCCAACTTTAAAGCGGAGAGTATCTGATTACTCCTTGACCGTCCGATTCCGTAAATGTAGGTAAGGGCTACCTCTATTCTTTTGTCATCGGGAATATTAACCCCGGCAATCCTAGCCATAAGCGCTTCGCTAAGCTTAAAACTCAAAACTCAAAGCGCAAAAGTTTGGTATTCGCTATGCTCGCAACAATTATACACTAGCCGATTGTCGCGAAGCGACTCCCTAGTTTTAAGTTTTGACATTTGAGCTTTGAGTTTCTCTTCATCCTTGCCTCTGTTTATGTTTTGGATTGGAGCAAATGACAAAAACTTTGCCTTTGCGCCTGACAATTTTACACTTATTGCAAATTTTTTTTACCGATGCTCTAACCTTCATAACTATTATGCTAATCAGCTAATAAATGCCAATCAGCGAATTGCGAATACTAATTATTTTTCCATAGGTCACAAACATATATTCGCATCATTCGCAATTAGCGGATTGGTGTTTATTTGTAGATTAGCATCACGCTTATAGTCGATGCACGATTCTCCCCTTCGTCAAATCGTAAGGGCTCATTTCCACCAGCACTTTGTCTCCAGGCAGCAACCGAATGTAATTTACTCTCATCCTTCCCGAGATATGCGCTAGAATCTCATGTCCGTTCTCCAGCTCCACCTTGAAAGTGGTACTGGGAAGAGTTTCCTTAATTCTGCCTTCAAGTTTAATTATTTCTTTTTCTTTAACCATAGACAATATGCAACATACCAACAAAAAATAGAAGGCTAATCTGATAGAAATAAACGTTGGGATACAAAATCCAAAGTTTAATTTCTAACAGACTCGCTCGAAAAACAATCCAAAATCTTGAAGAACATCCTTGTTCCTTCTACTTATCACCTAGAGTATTGCTTTTTACCATTCGGTTTTATATTAAATCCCTTTATCTTTTTTGTCAA
>CAZIWW010000041.1:0-5471 GCA_964543275.1 uncultured Bdellovibrionales bacterium
GGAAACAGTCCAATCAATGCTGGAGATTCCTTTCATAACTAAAGAATTCAAGCGGAGCAAGCTTCAGTTTTCAGGCATTAGTAAATTTCCCGTAAACCAAGGCGATAAGATACAGATGTTTGCTTGTTTTAGAAATGTTGGAAAAGGAGAATTTGAAGGAACGGTAGAAACAACCCTTAAAGGCGAGAAGAATAAAATTGTAGCCAAAGATATCTATACTGGGCCGATAACCGATGTTTTAAAAGAAACCAAAAAGGAAATAGTTTCCTCTGAAAATTACGGCTACCTTACTCTCACGGCGGTGATCAAAGATAAAAACGGCAAGGTAATAGATAAGGCGGTAACAACTTACGGGGAAAGAGCAAAACCCGTTTTTTCCGAGCCCCAAGCAGAGAAAAACCGATTGATTATTCTTCTGTCCATCTTGGCTTCAACGGCGGTTTTAGGAGCGCTGATTATTTACCTCATTAGAGCTAAAAGATAATTTTATGACTTTTTTAAGGAACTATCTAACTAAACATCTATCGTCTAGTATTGGTTTTTCGCTTCCATTGTTTCTTTTGCTCTCGTCGCTTCTTTTTCTTCTACTTCCCTTTTCAAAAGCTCAAGCGGAGGATATTAATTGGGCGAGGGAGGATGGAGCGACTGTAGAATGGTATGATTATAATTCTAGTAGTTGGACCTCAAGTCATCCATTATGTGGCTGTGTTGCTGATGGCGATAAATCAGAATGTATTCATATGCACGTTAGTTGTATGACTGCCTGTGGAGTTGGTTTTATGGTAAGAGTAAAATTTCCACAGGCTGTTAGTGATGTAAATAAAATAATAATACACAAATTTTATGCAGGGGCTAGCTTTTTTCAGGCCGAAGCGGGAGCAAATGCTCAAATAGTTATTTTTCATCCTGACGGTACACATGAAACGATATGCACTCAAACCGGAAGCTGTCCAGGTGGTAATTGGACAGCGGAGAAAGTAACAGTTAACGGATACTGGTCAAATGTCAGTGCAATAGGAGCCGCTGCATTGGCGGCGGGAGGCTGTCAATTACAGGTTTGTAATCGTGAGGTGAGGCTTGCTGAACTTGAAGCCTACGGCCCGCCCAATGGCTGTACTCCAGACTGCGAGTGCGGCAATTGGGGAGCTTGCGTAAGCCACAGCCAGCTAAAAGATTGCTGGGATAACAACAACTGTCCCGGCAATAACTGTCCCGATCAAACCCAATCCTGCAATTCTTCTCCCGGCAAACCTGCTGTTTCTGGTCCATCCAGCGGTAAAATAAACCAATCATACAGTTTCAGCGCTAAAGCCAATGATTTGGATGTTCCCAATCCCGATAAAGTCCAATACCGCTTTGATTGGGGCGACGGCAGTATAAGCGGGTGGACGCCTTTAGTTGGTTCCGGAGTTTCTCAAAGCATGAGTCATCCATACTCCAATACCGGAACCTATCAAATCAAAGCCCAAGCACAAGACCAGTTTGGCGCTCAATCTGAATGGACTCAATTTCCAATTTTTATTGGGCCTCCTCCCTGCTCTCTCTCTTTACCTCCCCCCTAGCTTTACTTTTGGCAGTTTGCCGTATACATTAACGGCTTCTCGCTCTAACGGCGGCGGCGACGCTATTTCAATCAGCTTGGATGATACCGATAAATTCCAAATATTGAATAATAACTGCGCGGGCTATACCGGCGACGGCTCCTGCAATTTCAAAGTGAAGGCAAAACCGTCAGCCCAAAATGGAGACAAAGTAAAAGTTAAAGCCGCCGCCTCAGATTGTCCCTCGCCTGTTTCAACGGGAACGCTGTTAATTCCCTGCACCATCAGCGCTCCAAAGTCAATCGAAGTTCCTCCCGAGTCGACAAAATCATATTCTGTAAATGTTGCTGGAGCTGGATGTTCACTTGCAAGCTGTTCGCTTAAATCGGGCGACAGCAGCAAATTCCGGGTTGTTAAGAGCGGAAATAGCTGCAAAGTAACGGCTAAGGCAGGCGCTACCTACAAAGATTCGGCTGTGGCTAAAGCTTGCGCCAGCGACAGCACCTGCAGGGATACAAACATTTATGTTAAGAGAGTCGGCTGGATTGAAGTAGAGCCGTGATTAAACTCATAAGGAGCAAGGTATGATCTTGCTCCTGTTTGAACCAAGCATAACATAAGAATACTTCGCGGCCTTTTATAATTTTTCGCGAATGTTACGTTTTATGAAGAATATAAAATACATCTTATCTCTTAATCAATAAATGAAACAAAAGTGAAAAAAAACAATTCAAAAAAGGCGTTAATCTTTTTTCTTTTAGCCGCGGTTTCGATATGGCTGGGCTTGGCGACAAATTCGGCTCAAAGCCAAGAAAGCGCGGATAGTTCTCCAGAAAGTACCGTTTCCAAATTTGATGAAGCTAAAACGCAAATTGAAAACAGCGATTTTCTCACGCCAGAGCAAAAACAGGCGGAAATTGAGAAATTCAATGAACTAATAGGAAGACATAAAGAGTTTAGCAATGAAAATCGGCCGTCGTTGGGTGACAATGCCCAATCCGCTTTTCGATCCGAAGAAGATTTGCGGGCTTACGAAAAATATTACCGTTTTGGAAGCGTTGAGATTGATTTATCTCTGAAGAATAAAGAAAAAACCATAAACGCCGGTGAGAAGACGGACTTTTCAGCCAAGATAATTAACAATAATCCATATCCTATTTTTAGCGGACAGCTTTATATTCAAGTTCTAAAAGAAAATGATCCGGATTATGCGATGGACAATGGCGATCACCTTATTGATAATTTTCTGGCTGCGGGCGGTATTGCTATTGATAAAGGAGGAGCGGTAAAGGAAGTTAATTTCAGTTGGACGCCTCCGGCCGGCTTGACAAGCGGCGATTATAAATTAGCCTCTTTTTTCACAATAGCGAAGAAATATAACCTAAGCGGCTTGACATTTGCCGAAAATGTTTTTGCCAGTACTTTACCCGTAACTGTCAAATCCGGCGGACAGGGACAGATTTTAATTGATCGCAACAATATCAAATTTAATGGAGAATTCATTGCTTTACGAGCCGCGAGCCCTTTTGTCGAGAAAGGCAAAACGGCAAAATTCGAAATTCCGATCGTCAACAATTCCGCGCAAAACCAGAATATAAAAGTAACTTACGATTTGTACTACTGGGACGGACTATTGAAAGAAAACAAAATAGAAACCAAATCGGAGACGATATCGCTTGCTTCCAAGGAAAGCAAAATTCTGGCTTATGAAAAATCAGGCACCGGCTTTCCGGTAAATTTTCTCTTGATGAAGGCTGAAACTGCGGGTGGACAAAAGTCCATGCTAAAACTTCGTTGGGGAGAACAACAAGCCGAGCCTAGGGTGAGAATAAACTTTGCCGGTATAAATTTGTTTCCTCTAGTCAAGGGGCAAGATTTTGATATTTTTGCCAATTACCATGTTTCTTCGAATTTTATGGGTGAAATTGAGGGAAAGGTGGAAATTAGTCTTTATGATAAAGATGGCGAACTGGTTGAACGATTAGTTAAAGAAGACTCCAAAATATCCGCAAATATTCTTAATGCCTCTAAAACCGTTAAGGCTGATTCGGATTATGACTGGCTAAAGTTAGTAGCCAGGGTTTACGATAAAAATGGCACGGTAGTTGATGATGGAACAATTATCTATGACTCTAGTCTTTTGCGGCCTGATTCCGAGTCAGTAGTTTTGTCTCAGCAATTCAAAGAAAAGAAGCGCAACGCTAGTATAGTCATCGCAGCTATAATATTTGCAATAATTTTAATAGTGGTTTTGCTAATTTATGCCAAAAAGAAAAATAGACTGGGAATTTTCACGCTAATTCTTTTGATAATAGGAGTTTCAATTTACCTCTCATTTTCACTTTTTTCTGGCAACAGTTTGGTAAAAAATACCTTGGCCGACTTCTCTTCAGCTAGCTCTCCTTGGCCTACTGATAATACTTCCAATCCGCGAATGACTGTCGGAGCTTGGCAAATTTTACGATACCAAACTTATACCGGAATGACTTCGCTTGATGTGGAATATAACATATCAGCAAAAAATATTACCAGCGGACAAGTGATCTCGGGCGATCAAATTACTTTGAATGTTGGAGATAAGATTAGATTTAAGGTGAAGAAGAAAGGAGAGCATTTTACTAACAGCGGATATATGGATACTCCTTCCGTCTATTGGGTTGATTGGGATCCGAGCGGAGATTTGTATTCAAAAGAGACGAAAGAGAAATTTGCTTCGGTAGGCGATGGTCCCATCCGCGAGGTTTATAAAAGTAAAAACTATGCGGCTTATGGCTATGACAATATTGTGATGCAGGTTTATGCCATGGTTGTGGCGGGCAACCCGGCGTTGACGGTTGAGTCAGGAAGTCTTTTGGGAAATTGTGTTCAGGAGGATATTAAAAACAGCAAAGGTCTTTATACAGGAACATCTTATCTGACGTGCGAGGCGATAAAAGCCGGGACTGTTCCGGTAAGCTATACTATAGGAAAATCTAATTTCCAGGAGCATGTAACAGATTATTGGCCAAGCAAAAACTTGACAAAAACTTTTTGCTGTTATGATAACTTGAAAGTGAATGATACTTGTCCGGGAGGTAAAATTTGCTGTGGCTACAGTGAATCTTGTTGCGCGGCTTGCAAGCAACAATATGGGGATCAGTGGTGTAATCAAAATAGTTTCTGTTGCAAGGGATGCGAATACTTTAATTCTCATTGTTCCAAGTGTGTTACCGCCGATGAAAATCAGTATTATTATTGCAGATATCTTTACCATTTATTTGGGCAACAAGATAGATGTATTACTTATTCAATGAATGATAATGTTAAGCATCCCAAGGTTAGCTATGCAAAAAGGTTTGCTTGGCCTTGTCCGGGAGAAGCCGGAGAAAATATAAATTGGAGCGTACAGCCATATGCAAAAAAGATGTATGGTTGCAGAGAGATGAAACATATCTGCCCTCCCAAAATGTGCTTTCTCATGTTTTGCTGGCAACCACCATGCTATTGGGGCTGTAGTGAATACAAAAAAAATAACTATCTTACTATTCCGGCCTATACCAAAACATGGAAACTGCGCGTGACTGAGTCGGGCGCTAAATGTCCCCATCTTAATGTTACAGCAAATCCGAAAAAAATAGAGAATGGAAAAAAATCAACTCTCACCGCAAAATGTTCTGACGGAGCGGATCTTCCAGCTGATGTTACATGGTCTGACAGTCCCGCAAATAAAGTTACCTTAGAGGATCTTGGGCAGGATTCCAAGATGGCCAGCGCGCGGGCGACAGGGAAAAATCCCCATAATTCCATACTTATAACTGCCGCGGCCGGTTCGGCAACCGGCAATGTTAATCTTTCGGTGACAGCCGGGCATTCCTGCTCTCTCTCTTTATCTCCCTCTAGCTTTACTTTTGGCAGTTTGCCGTATACATTAACGGCTTCTCGCTCTAACGG
>CAZIWW010000042.1:0-5384 GCA_964543275.1 uncultured Bdellovibrionales bacterium
CGATGACTTCCAGTTTTTGGTTAGGGTCGGTGGTGCCGATACCCACCCTACCATTACTCGCATCTATGTAGAGAGTATTAGAATCAATATTAAGATCACCTCCTAAGGTAAAAGTGGAATCTCCAGAGAAGTTAATGTCGCTGGAGGTAAAAGTGATAGAGTTTCCTACTACTACAGAGGTGTCAAAATATCCCGTTCTCCATTTGTAAGCTGCGGAGCCTAAGTCATAAGTATCGCTGGCGCTTGGTAGAAGATTACCGCCGAGAATAGTATTAGCATTGACCGCAAGAACATTATTCAAAGTAGTAGTTCCGCTAACCGCGACATTCCCCTGAAAGGAGACATTGGGAGTAATAGTAAGAACGGAACCGTCCTGGAGATTGATCTGGTTGGTGTAAATGAGAGAAGTTACAATGTTGCTTTCCGACTGAACGGTAAGTGTCCCGGCTATGTTAACATCTTTGTCAAAGAAGACGTTGTCGTTGACAGTAAAGTGTCCTCTGATTCTTATAGTGTCTTGTAAGTCTCTGGATTTAATAGAGCCATTCTTAATAGTTCTGGAGTTAATTGAATTGTCATCAATATCTCTGGCTTCTATGGAATAATCAACTATCTTTTTTGAATTGACGGCGTTGGAGTTTAAATTCCATCTTCTAATGGAGTGTTCAGCTATGTGTTGGTAGGTTAAGCTGTGATTTAAAACACCTAAGACATTCCGTGTGGTGATGGGTTGATAGCGATAGGTCGCCGATTGTCGACTGACAGCTTGTTGTCCGCTGTTCATCGATTCTTGGCTACCAATATCTTCTTCTCCAGCCACTATGCCAGCTGGTTTTTCTATTTCGCTCAATACTCCCCTTAAACTGCTTAATCCTGATTCCGATTGAGGCTGTTCAAAGTTAACAACTTCTTTTTTTTGATTTCGGTCGCCGGCAAGTTTTAATCCTAAGTCATCTTCGTATTGCTTGATTTTCTCCAAACAGATAATCTTGTCGGTAAGCCAATTTATTTTATCAGCGTCGACTTTCATGGCATAAATCGATTCGGCCAGATCTCCATCAATCCCGAAGGCGCTATTGGATAATTTCTCTACGGCGGAATTATAGGTTGTTAATATTTTTTTGACAGCCTTGTTTTGTAAAATAGAAAAGTCAGCTTGAGAAATAAAAGCAATAATGGCGAAAAACAGCAAAAGAGAAACAGCGAAAGCCGGCTTTAAAAAATTCAGTTTCGGTTTCCTTTTCTCTTCGGCAAGAAGAGAAGATTCTTTATCAACAGCATGCGCTTGCTGAATAAATTGAATTGTCTGAAACTCATCTTGAACAGAAGAATGTTTCTTTATATTGCTTAGTTTTTGAGAAAGGCTTTTTTGTAATCCTTCTTTTTTTTGCCTTGCCTTCCGCGTAAATTCATCCAGCCATTCCGGAGTGGTATGCCAAACACCGTTTATTTTCCGGGCTTTAAGTTTTCCTTGTTTGGCAACCAAAGCCAGGTATCCCTGGGAATAGCTAGATTGAGAAGAAATTTTTGAAATTGGAATCAAGCCTTCTTGCGAGACGCTTTCCCGCATTTCTTCCGCTCCCCGTTCCTTCTGCTTTAAATCTCGATCGCGCGAAACAGAATTAAACCCGCTCAACTTTTCAGGCATAAAGCAATTTTGCTCTTTTTTGTTTTGACGATATCTCTTTTCATCCATCCAATTTTCTTTCTGTTTATAAATCTTATTGGCTCTATTTCCTTGAACACAATTATACTTTAGAAATAGAAAAGTTGCAAAAAATTTATCCACAGCCAATTAAACTTGACTAGCCTATAAACAGTCCCGAGACACATCGACATACTAGGTTTGTACCACCCAAAAAATTAGACAGGAGTAGATACGCGCCTGTTCCGCGCTGTTTCTCTGCGCCTGAACTATAAAAAGCAGGATCCAATCCTGCTTCTGCTTATAGTATTAAAAAACCGATTTTACAAATCTCACAGTTGCGGAACAATAGAAAGTAATCGTAAATTATTTCCAATAAAACTATTATCCAAAACTAAAATTGGAAATGGGGGAAATTATCCGATATAAGGTAGATATCTTAAACAGGAGCGGGATTCAATCCTGCTCCTGTTTACCTGTTTAAGTGAAATCAGATAAATCATTGAAAACCAGTGGTTCTGACCCTACCTCACTTCCTCCACCTTCACCAAACTCATATGCTCTCTTTTTATATGCGGGCGGCCGGTTACGATAATAACTTTATCGCCTTTTCGGAGAAGTTTGTTTTTCTTAATAGTCGCCATTGACTTTACAATTAATTCGTCCAGCGTCTTGCAGTCTGGAAGGATAAAGCTTTCTACCCCCCAAACCAAAGTCAGCTGATTGCTGGTTTTTTCATTATTAGTCATAACATATATTTTCGACTCCGGGCGATGGCGGGCTATCATACGGGCGGTGAAGCCGCTCAAGCTGGCTATTACGATAGCTTTGGCTCCACTGTCTTTTTGAAGCTCGTGAGCTGATTGAGCCACCGCCGCTGAAACAGACGACCTCTTATCTTCCAAGAATCCATGCCTTAAATCATCGAAAGGAGATTGTTCGGTTTTCTCAATTATCTTTCGCATCACTGTAACCGCCTCCGCCGGATACTTGCCGCTGGCCGTTTCCCCGCTAAGCATCACCGCGTCGGCGTGATCAATCACCGCGTTGGAGACATCGCTTATCTCGGCGCGGGTCGGCCGCGGATTGTGAATCATTGAGTCCAGCATTTGAGTCGCCACAATCACCGGCTTGCCGGCCCTAAGACACTTAGCCGCTATTTCTTTTTGCAAAACAGGCAGCTCCGCCTGCGGCATTTCAATCCCCAAATCGCCTCGAGCCACCATTACCGCGTCGGTGGCTTTCAAAATTTCATTAAAATTTTTAACCGCTTCTTTCCTTTCTATCTTGGCTATTATTTGAGGCGGATGACCGCCGTTAACAGATTTTTCCCTGATGAGATTCTTAAGCTGTCTAATCTCCTTAGCGGTTCTCACAAATGACATAGCCACAAAATCCACATCCTGACCTAAAACAAAATCAAGCACTTCCTTGTCTTGAGAAGTAAGAGCTTTAAATTTAGAAGAGATGCTGGGAATATTTATTCCCTTTTTAGGTTTAATAATTCCCCCGTTGATTACCACAGCTTCCAAGCGGCCGCGTCGTTTAGCCGCGACTTTCATTTTTATCAGCCCATCCTCAATCAGAATCTCGTCTCCCGCCCTTACCAGCTTATTTACTCCCGGAAAGTCCACAGCCAAAATCTTAAGTTTGTTTCCGTTTTTCTTTTTGCCTAAATCGCTGAACAGTTCAGTAATCAAAACGGTCTCCTCTTTCTTCACCGCGAACTCCCTTTTATTCCCCACTCTCATTCTTGGCCCCTGCAAGTCAGCCATAATGCCTATTGGCATCTTCAACCTTTCAGCAATACTCTTAACTCGCTCAATAACTTTTTTATGCCATTCAAAATCCCCGTGAGAGAAATTAAGACGGACAACATTTACACCCTCCTTCACCAACTTAGCGAGTTCCCGCTCCTTCTCCGAAGCCGGGCCGATAGTGGCGATAATTTTGGTTCGCTTCATAAGACATGATGCTAATAATGCGAATAAATACCAATCTGCTAATTGCGAATCGGACGGAAGAAATATTCGCAATTAGTTGATTAGCATTTATTAGTAGATTAGCATAATTCACAAAACAGGCAAACTCAAAAGAGCTGCCTGTTCCGATATATCAACTCAAACTAAAAAGAGGGTTTTTACTTAATCAAACTTATTCCCCCAATCAACGGTAGGGGTTTCATTTCTCCCTTGGAAGCGTTAATAATTCCCATAATCATAAACACCAAACCGGCGATCATAATCAGCGGGAAAAGTAAGGCGCCAATAATCACAAAGGTTAAAATACCGGCGACCAGCTGACCGACAACCCAAAAGAGAAGCAGATTTAACTGCTGGTTGGCGTGGTACTTGGCAAAAGGGCTGTCCTTGGCGTCAGTTACCAGCGGAATAAAAAACAAAATCGGAATTATGTAACCAATAATGGCCATAGCCTTATTCTTTTCGGCATCTTGCGGATCGGCTTTTTGAGGTTGATTAGTTTGCTGTTCTTGCCCGTTCATTTTTTCACCTCGCTTTCTAATCCAATGTTTAAGCGTTCGTGCGTCTGATTATAATATACTGTATTTAGAACTTACGCGCAATAGCGTCATAACTAGACTAATAATTTATAATTTCCAGCCGGCGGGCTCGTCTGCCAAAGCTTTAGCTGGACGGATAAATCATAAATCCATTCCTCTTAGCGCCTTTATTCTTTCTTCCACCGGAGGGTGAGTCATAAAAAGCTTGGAAATTCTTTTACCCTTAAGCGGATTGGCGATAAAAAGATGCGCCGTAGCTCGGTTGACTCTTTTAAGCGAATGGGGATCGGCCGAAATTTTTTCCAGAGCGCTGGCTAAACCCTCCGGATAGCGAGTAAGCAGAGCGCCGTCCGCGTCAGCCAGAAACTCCCGCTTCCTGGAAATAGCCAGCTGGATTAATACGGCCGCAATCGGAGCTAAAATAGAAAGGGCTAAACCAACAATAAATAAAATCGTACCCAGCTGTCCGCCCTCCCGATCGTCGCCTCCCCGCCCAAACCAAGCCCAGGTTCGAAACCAATCTGCCAACAAAGCCACAAATCCCACCAAAATTACAATGACTGTAGAAAGCAGCATATCCCGATTGCCAATATGAGAAAGTTCGTGAGCGATGACTCCTTCTAATTCCACCCTTTCCAGCTTTTCTATAATTCCCGTAGTAAGGGCGATAACCGCGTGCTCGGGATCGCGCCCGGTGGCAAAAGCGTTGGGAGAAGGATCGTTGATGATATAGATTTTAGGAACCGGAAGTCCGGCAGTAATGCACAAGTTCTCCACTAAATTATAGATCTCCCTGGCGTTCCCGCGCGTCACCTCACGCGCCCCGCTCATAGCCAAAACAATTTTATCGCTCCACCAATAGGATCCGAAGCTCATCAAGATACTGAAGATAACCGCCGCTATTAAAATAATGGAGTTATCCATCGCCTGCGCAAAAACGTATCCTATCCCAATCACGAAGACTAAAAAACCTGCGATGTAGATCCAGGTGAGTCTGGTATTCCTATCGGATTGAGTGTAAAGAGTGGACATTAGAAACACAAAATACAATTATACTATGCGGAGTAGAGGAAATAAGGCAGGAATAGAAATAAAGTAGAAATTTGCTGCGCGAAATTTATAGAAATTAATTGTTTTTGCCTTCTTTGTCATAGCGCTTAGAACTATTAGAATTATAGGTAGAGTTGATAAAATTGTTTAGTTTCACTGCCAACTTTT
>CAZIWW010000043.1:0-5308 GCA_964543275.1 uncultured Bdellovibrionales bacterium
GCAATGTGGGGGAAGGAATATTTTTCGCCGGTCTCAAGCATGTGGCTGTTAAAGTGGTGGCTTCCTACTCCGAAGACCAAATCATCACTTCCAACCCCGCCCAGCTTTTGGAGATTGAAAAAGCTAAAAAGGAATTAGAATAAGCCCTATGCCTGTCTATTCAATCACAACTAAAGCCCTGCCGTACACGGAGCCAAGCCTAAGCGAGCAAAAAGCTTGGCAAAGGGAGTTTAAAAGAACCAGGCAGTCCCAATTTAGAAATTCCCAGCGGCTGCAAGGAGCCGGCATAAAAAAAACAGGTAGACGACTTGGAAAAGCCAAAGCCCTCGGCGCTCTCAAAGCGACCAGCGGGCTCCTTAGCAGGGGAATTATGGGAGTCTGGGATATTTTCAAGCAGATAGATATATCTAAAGACTGGGGATTCGTCTTCATCTTAGCTCCTTTCGGTTTGCTTAAAGATATTATCGACATAGCCTTCGCGGGGCTAAGCGGATGGATAAGCGGCCTGATAGGGTGGATTCCGATTCTTGGGCAAGCCACTGCCGCTTCCGCCATAGGAGCGGCTATAACTGTATCATTTGTCTTTAACTCATTTTTTCTGATTATCACCATTACCGTTCTGCTGCTCTCTGGGTCAGACTTGAAAAACAGGGGAGCGGCTAAATACATCACCAGTTTCTCCATTGAGTTTATGGCCGAGAGTTTGCCCGGAATCGAATGGCTGCCTCTTACTTTTATCTACGCTTGGATATTATATTTCCTAGTTTTGTTAGACAGAATTCAAGATCAAAAGAATACTAAAAAAAGCAAAATGGTTTAAAATTTTAAATTCAAAATTTGAAATTTATACTCTATGACCATCTCCCCCCAACCAATCAAAAGATTCAAAAAGCCGTTTTTTCAGGAAAACCGGCGGGAATTGCTGATCGGATTTTGCGCAGTGTTGATTATGGTAGTTAGATTTCTATTTCCTATGGAACTCGTAGGAGAATGGTTCTGGATAAATATTCTTCTTTTTCTTATTTTTCCCTTAATCACTATTAAATTTATTTTGAAAGAAGACCTTAAAAATTTTGGATTTTCCTGGGGAAATTATAAAACTGGAATTCCTATGGCTTTAATCACAATCACTGTCTTCTCGCTAATAAGCTATTTTCTTATAAAAGCCAAATACAAATTTTCTTTTTATATCCCGGCCGCGGAAAGTTTCTGGACTTTCCTTTGGTTTGATCTGCTAGTTATGGGTATTGTATTTTTCTCAAGAGAAGTATTCTTTAGAGGTTTTATTCAGCTGGGGCTGGAAAAAAAGCTGGGAATTTACGCCGTGCTTGGCGGAGTTTTTCTAAATACGCTTCTTTTTCTTCAGTCTTCCTGGACCGAAATCATATTGGTGTTTTTAATGTCACTTGTCGCTGGCGCTATTGTTTGGAGAAGCCGCTCCATAGCGTACTCGTCCGCGGCCTTATGGATAATTTCGCTAACTGCGGATATAATAATAATAAGATTAGTTAATCAAGCCATATCAGGCTAAGCAAAATGAAAAGAGTTATTTCAATTACCACTATCCTATCCATTATCATCTCGCTTTATCCTTGCTACAACACTAAAGCTATGAGTGTTGGTGTCGCAAGTATTTCCGGCAGCGCCATGCGAGGAGCTATGAACGCGGTAGACTGGGAAACCATTTCGGCTAGAATTATGCAAAACGTAGAAGACCGATACGGCTTTGATCAAGACATCTGGCGCCGGGCGCAAAGAAAAAAAGACGCTCCTCGGGCAGAGATCTTTTTTGACAATACTAATCCCAAGCAGGGAGATAAAGTAACCGCTACCGCCGTTCCCAAATTTTTTAAAAACGATCCTCACAATCTCTACTATACCTGGTATATCATCCACACTAAAGACGGAACACCGCAAACCGCCACCAATACCATTAAAGAAGGCAAAATCGAAGCTGCTAAAATCATGGCTAAGGGAGATTATGATCCAGACCTAGATGATCAAGATTACAGCTCGGGCGGAGATCCCGACAAAGACGGCTGGCCGCGAACCGACAATACCAGCGAGAAGTGCTACGCTCCTATGGGCGGAGCCGACGGAACAGGAGGGCTTGAAAAAGACGATACAGATGTTGAGCCTTACGCCAGCGGCAACGCTTACTGCAACTCCAAGGGAACTCATAACTTCTCCAGCTGTACTGTTTACACCAATAAATCAAGCTTCAACCAATATTATAATTTAATTCCCAACCAATCCAATTATTACTGCTCGCAATGCGCGTCCAGCGGCAATGTCTCTTATTCAACGCTCTCATCTAATAATCAGTGCTGCTACCTAATCTCTAACTTGAGTGATTCTGCTTATTATGATCCTACTATTAACTATTGCCCCAGCAGTTATGATGCCGCGTATGAACATTGTTTTGACTACACCACTCTGCAATCTCAAAACACAACCGCTATAACTAACTGCCTTAACAGTAAGTTTAATGAGTGTGTAGATGATTGGAACGCTCTCCACAACGCCAGCAACACCGAAGGTCCCACTAGCCAAATCTCCCGTTGCTTCAAACATAACTTTGGGGTGAACCTTGGCGCGGTCGGTTTCAGGGGCTACCAGGGATCAACCAACAGCTTTACCGGCAATGACCAGTCCGGGCTGGATTTTGTTACACCCTGCGTGCATCAATGGAAGGAGGCAGAAAAATATATCAAGCGGCATGACTCCAGCTACGATTATAAGATGGGTTCCGGAAAATTCACCACCGGCGAAGAGAAATATTGGGGAACCGACCCATACGATCCCGACACTGACGGAGACGGTTTTCCCGACGAGGCTGACATCATCGGGCTGGGACAGGAAACTTTCACTTGGACTTACCGCGAGGGCGACCGAGTGGGAGTAGTTATTGAAGGAACCTCTATGATTCCCACTGATGAAAAGAGCGCTTACTACAAGATAATGTGGGGCTATTTGGATGTCTGCGACGCTAGTAAAAAAGATTTACTAACGGGCGATCAATGTAATGACAGTAATTATGGCTACGGATTCCTAGCCACTCGCTCGCCTCACGAAGAATACGCCCAAGAAAAATTAAAAGTCTCTCTGACTTATTCTCCCGAAAACCCAGTGGCTGACCCCAGCGATGAAAATAAAGAAAACATTTCAGAAGACGGCATTATTAAGGATGCCGATCAAATCACGGTAACATCTTCTATAGACAACGACGTAAATCCAAACATCCTCTACTACAACTGGAAAATATTCCGAAAGAACTCCAGCGGGGAATGGGACAAAATAACAAACCCAGAAAACTATTTTGAGATAAGTTCCGGAACTAGAGGCGTAGGGCTTACCAGCTTCAGCTTCACGCCGAAAAAAAACGTTATGGAAAACACCGGAGACAATATTGCCTATTTT
The DNA here is from genome assembly GCA_964543275.1 of uncultured Bdellovibrionales bacterium. GTDB lineage: Bacteria > Patescibacteriota > Minisyncoccia > Moranbacterales > UBA11712 > CAZIWW01. Next base: position 3,421 of record CAZIWW010000043.1, read on the forward strand.
AAAGTAGGCCTAATCGTCTCCAGAACATCCGAGCCTACAGACTTAGAAAAAGATCTCTATAACAGAATAGAGCCCAGAAAGGGCTACGCTAATATTGAAATCCCTGTAAACAAGAACGGAGTTAAGCTATCGCTCCACAAAGTGGATATTATAGATGGAAAAGCCTCTCTAGGGGAAGAAATCTGCGAAGACGGACTTCATAAAACCTTCTGCCCAGCCGTTAAATATCAGATGCTGGCGGCTAAAGTTTCCGGCTCTAGATACACAAATTCGGACAGCGAGTTTTCCTGGAACATCAACGGCCAGATTGTCAACCCTGCTTCGCTTCCGGACGATCTCTTCGACAAACATGGTAATGCGGCTATGTATTTCCCCGTTAGCGCAAGCGAGGGCAATATAGAAGAAATAACCGTAACCGCCATGCCCAAGGACGCATCCGAGCCCGTCACCGGCAATCGCTTAATTGCCGTCGTGAAACCAACTTTATTTATTAAGCCGGTCAACCCGGATATATCCTGGCCGACGGTTTACACTATAGAGGACGAAAGCGCGAAATACGCCTTCCGGGATGTTGAAAGCCGTGATATGTTTGAAACATACGCCAATACCAAAGTTTCTTATAAACTCAATTTCGTTCCAGATTACTTAATCGCCAATGACTTCGAAAATATCTCCATTGACTGGACATTTAACGGAACCAGTATTTTCGACCGGGAATTTTACGAAAATAATCCAAACTTAGACTTGGCCGAGCTTGCGGACAACGATCGGGTATTTAATTTTACCACCGGCGAGAATACAGGCGAATACTATACTTTGGGAGCCAGTGTGAAAAAATACTGGAGCGAGAAAGAGAAAAGCATTATCCAATCAACCTGGGGAATCTCCCCCAATACGCTGGAGGGAAACACATCGGCTCAAATCGTCACTATCCCCGGCGGAATAGAATACGGCGCCGAATCCCTACTAACTAATCCCGGGCAAATCTTGGCCGCCGTCGGCACTCATCTGCCGCACTACTTTATGTACATCCTGCGACTAGTTCTAACTATGCTAATAATGTTTTTTGTAAACGTTGGGTTCTATTCACTGACACAGCGAGTGAGACTATGAAAAAAAACAAAAAGAAAATTCTAGCAGTCTTTATAGTTATTGTCATTGTTCTATTCGGCCATTCTTCTGCTCTGACTCAAGCTTACCAGATTCAGGAAAAAATCCCGGGCTATGAAGATGAGCCGGCCACTGATATCACCCAGTACATTGAACAGATAGTCGGCTTTGGCATTGCCACCATCGGCATCTTGGCAATGTTTATGCTGATCATCGGCGCCTATCAATACCTGATGGCCGCCGGCAACATCGGCACTATGGAAAACGCCAGGCAGACCATTGCCTCGGCCCTGCTTGGACTTATTTTAGGAATTTGCGCCTATTTAATCTTGTATACCATCAACCCAAATCTAGTAAGGCCCTCTCTGCAAAATCTTCAACAGTTTGGTAAAGGGGAAGTCTTTAAACCGGGACAGCATAGCCCCATTCCTCTAAAAGACTCTATTAGAGAAAAAGTTCTCCTTTATAAACAAACAATTACAGAAGCTTCTAAAAAATATGGCGTGCCAGAAAATATTATTAAGGCTATGATAGATACAGAAAGTAGCGGCAACCGCTATGCCGAAAGCAATAAAGGCGCAAAAGGATTAATGCAGCTTATGCCTGGAACCGCCAGAGATATGGGGGTATCTGACCCTTTCGACCCATATCAGAATATTATGGGGGGCACAAAGTATGTCAGCCAGATGTATAAAACCTATGGCAATGGAAGCTGGGAACGAGCTTTAGCAGCCTATGATTGGGGACCCGGCAACCTCCAAAAAAATGGTATGAGCAG
>CAZIWW010000044.1:0-5133 GCA_964543275.1 uncultured Bdellovibrionales bacterium
GCCTGCCTAGATATCAAAACATACATTATTTTAACACTTATTTGTGGTTTATTAAGTGCTATTTGAGTAATAGCAATATAGTAATGGATAAGAATGGAGAAATTTTAAATATCACCTTCAGCTAAAAATGAAAAGCAATAAAAATAAAGAAATCGCTAAATACATTCTTAAGGGAATCCTGGCAGCAGGCGCAATAACTATCGCATCGACCTCGCCCTACTTTCTTCCAAAAATAATGCCAAAGATAATCCGCCACGCTCATTATAAACTTAGGAGACGCCAACAGCGCAAAAATTTTTACCGATCATTCTACTATCTTAAAAAACAAGGATATATACGAACAGAAAGAAAGAGCAAACAGATTTATATTTCACTAACAAAAAAGGGGAAAGATAAGGCAGGCAAATACCAGATTGATGATCTTAAAATCAAGAAACCCAAAAAATGGGATAAGAAATGGAGAATTCTTATCTTTGATATTAAAGACGCGCACAAAATTAAAAGAGAAGCTTTAAGGGGCAAGATAAAACAATTGAGCCTCTACCAGCTCCAGAAAAGTGTTTGGGTGCACCCGTACAATTTTCACAACGAAATGAAAATTCTGCGAAAGTTTTTTAATCTCACTTATAAAGAAATACGACTGGTTACTGCCTTAGATATTGAAAACAACGCTGAAATAAAAGCATTCTTTAATCTCGCATAATCTCCGCCTTTGACACTAACTTCAGCTTTTTTAAACTCTAAATTACAACACATTTATTGCGATCGCATTAATTTCGTAGAGATTGCCATATCGCGCGTCATATATTACGTCGCACATAAAGAAGCTTTACGGAAATCTCAACTTTATGGAAATCTCTTTTGCAATAATAGATAAACTCCCGGCCGTCTAAACAATTTCGTCAATTGTTTTCAAATAATCCCTCAAAAGTCGGGGTAGCAGAAAATGTTTTTTCACGTGTTCCCTGGCTCTTTTTCCCATTTCGCTCCTCAATTTTCTATCTTTCATAAGCTCCGCAATTCTGTAACCGCACTCTTCAACAGAAGAAACCAGAAAACCGTTAAAGCCATTTCTGACTTGACGCTTCAATCCCCCCACTTTTCCAGCAATAACCGCCTTGCTCTTCCACATAGCTTCCGTAGCAGTTAGCCCGAACCCTTCTTTAGTCGACTTTTGCAAAATAATATCGGCGCCGGTCTGGACAGCGTTGACTAAAGTCTCATTGTCATATTGGATTAGCCTTGGATCGTGAAACATAAAAATGTCCGGGTCTCCCTTGGCATATCTTTTGACTTTTTCGAAAATCTTAGCCGATTCAGGATCATCGCTGGCTAAAGTCAGTCCCAAAAGAATCAGCTGTAATTTGGGAATATCTCTTTTGGCCAAATAAAAAGCTTTCACCACGCCAACTGGATCTTTAAAGATATCAAATCTGGAAACTTGAGCTGCGACAGGTTTGGTGGGATTAACCCCAAGATTCTCGAGAATCAATTTGGCCGTCTCTTTCTTCATGGGAACGTTCTTGGCCGTCAGCGGATCGATAGCCGGAGTAAAAACTCCCACCTTCTTGGAATCTATTCTTCCGTTAACATATTCATTCATACTGAATATTATTTTTTCGTAATTTTTAAGATAAGGAAAAAGAAAGTCCCAAGTATCCCTGTTTGGCTTTGATAAATCAATGTGAAGTCTTAAAATAGCCGGCTGAACGCTTTTGGAAAAATGAGCTAGAAGCAGCGGCTGAGGATCGTGAATAAGCCAAGCGTCGGCCTGCAGACCGCTAAATTCCTTAGCTACTTTTTTTATTTGAGACACAAAAAACTTCTTCTCGGTTCTGGAAAGTCCCTCTCTGCCGCCTTGAAGACTGTTGTGAATTTTTTTGGTTACATCAAAAAATTTTTGAGGAGGCTGAATGGTATACCAGCTGGCGTCCAAGCCGACATCTCTCATTAGCGGAACCAGTCCGTAAAGAATTTCCGCAACTCCGCCCCCGCCGCGCTTGGAAGTGGTATTGACGTGAACCACTCTCTTGCCTTTTAGCTTTAAGGCCAGCTTTTGGATTTCTCCCGCTAGGCCAACCTCCATATACCTCCTGTAAGAGTCCAGCTTTTTAGTCGCCAGCTCGACTTCTTCTACTCTTTCAATCATTGTTGTTGTGAGTTAAGAATTAGGAATCAGGAATTATGGTAAATCTACGAACTAGAAACAAATAAAGGCTTAAACAGTTAAGCACATTTTGTATCAGTTAGCAAACAAAAAACCAGCCATATAGAGGGTTTCATTGGCAGACTTGGCATTCGCTATGGAGTTAAGAATTAAGAATTAGGAATTAGGAATTATGGATCTTGACCTTTTTATCAAACCGTTAGTTATCTTGCTAATCTTTACTGTTTGTTTAGCTAGCTTGTCAAATTCACCTGCAGTTACATATTTCAAATCTCTTGCTATTAATAGTTGGTTCTGCACCTCGGTGAGCGAACCTAAAGCTATCGAGTAAAACCGTACCTTCTCTTTGTATGAACCTCTACTGAATCCCTCGGCTATGTTTGAGGTAAATGACACGATGGCCCGACGAATCTGAATCGTTAGCCCGAACTGCTCTTCCTTGGGAAATTTCCTAGTAACACTGTAAATATCCAGAACTAATTTATGTCCCTCCTTCCAAGCATCTAAATCCGTAAAGCTTCTAATTTTCCCTAATTCATAATTCATACTTCATGATTCCATCCCGCCAATTTCCATCATTGTCTTAATTACCGTATCCGGGTTCAAGGAAATTGAATCGATTTTTTCTTCCACCAAAAATCGAGCGAAATCCGTAAAGTCGGAAGGAGCCTGGCCACAGATGCCGACCTTGCGGCGAGCCCGGTGAGCTTTTTGAATAACCTGGCGAATTAGTTCTTTAACGGCTTCGCTGCGCTCATCGTAAATATGCGAGACTTTAGCGCTGTCTCTATCCACCCCCAAAGTAAGTTGGGTTAGATCATTGGAGCCAATAGAAAAGCCGTCAAAAATTTTGGCGAACTCGCGCGCCAAAATCACATTGGAAGGAATCTCGCACATCACATAAACTTGCAGGCCGTTCTTGCCCCGCTTGAGTCCGTACTTTCCCATTTCAGCTAAAACCTTCTCTCCTTCTTCCACTGTCCGGCAGAAGGGTATCATTATTTTTACATTGGCAAATCCCATTTCTTCGCGAACTTTTTTAAAAGCCAGGCATTCCAGTCTAAAGCCTTCGGCATAATCCGGGTCGTAATACCTTGACGCCCCACGCCAGCCAATCATTGGATTATCTTCCTCCGGCTCAAAATATTTCCCGCCAATCAGAGCGCTATATTCATTAGTCTTGAAGTCCGCCATCCTGACAATCACCTCCTTGGGATAAAAAGCGGCCGCGATTCTTCCGATTCCCTCGGCCAGTTTGTCTATAAAAAACTGTTCCCTGTTTTTATAACTTCCGACAATCTCCCGAATTTTTTTCTTTTCTTCCCTGTCCTTCACCTTTTCAAAATGAACCAAAGCCATCGGATGAACTTTGATATATTCGGTTATAATAAATTCTTCTCTAGCCAATCCCACCCCGTCATTAGGAATAAAGGAAAGATTGAAAGCCTGCTCCGGATTGCCCACATTCATCATTATCTTGGTTTTGCTTTTCTTAATTTCTTTCAGATTAGTTTTTTTGATCTCAAACTTAACCAGCCCTTCATAAACACGCCCCTCCTCTCCCTCGGAGCAACTCACCGTCACTGGCTCTCGATCCCTAACGACGTGAGTGGCATTGCCAGTTCCCACAACGCATGGGATCCCAAGTTCGCGGCTGACGATAGCGGCGTGAGAGGTCCGCCCTCCGCTGTTAGTCACGATCGCGCCGGCAATTTTCATAATCGGCTCCCAATCAGGGTCAGTCATTTCCGTCACCAGCACTTCGCCTTTTTTAAATTCAGAAATTTTGGAGACATTTTTTATAACATTAGCTTTGCCCTGCCCGATTTTACTCCCTACCGCCGAACCGGAGCAAAGAATTTTACTCCCGCCCTTTAAAATGTACTCTTCCAAAACTTTTTTATCTTTTTGAGACTGAACTGTTTCCGGCCGAGCCTGCACCGCAAAAAGTTCGTTCGTTCTGCCGTCCTTAGCCCATTCAATATCCATTGGCTTCTTATAATACTCCTCAATAAAACATCCCCAGCGCGCCAATTTTAGAATTTCCTCGTCAGTTAGACAAAAACGTTTTCGGTCTTCGGAAGAAACAGCCACATTTTGAGTGGTCGTGTTGCCGCCGACGCTGTAAACCAGCTTATTTTCTTTGCTCCCCAGTCTCTTGCCGACAATCGGCTTAAATCCTTTTCTAAGCGTTGGTTTGTGAATAATAAATTCATCTGGATTGACTTTTCCTTTTACGATATTTTCACCCAACCCCCAGGAGGCGTTAATAACAACCGCGTCTTTAAATCCGGATTCAGGATCAATTGTGAACATTACTCCGCTCGAAGCTTCATCCGAGCGAATCATTTTCTGCACTCCCACCGAGAGCGCCGTTTCAAAATGATCAAAGCCTTTGTCTTCGCGATAGGAAATAGCTCGGTCGGTGAAAAGAGAGGCAAAGCACTTTTTGACGGATTCCAGCAGTTGGTACTCGCCGCTAACATTCAAATACGATTCCTGCTGGCCGGCAAAAGAAGCGTCGGCTAAGTCTTCCGCCGTGGCGCTGGAACGCACCGCCACATCCGCCCCGCCAGCAAAATGACTGGCGTGGTCTTTTTGGCTGGAGAATATTCTAAAGCTTTTGCGAGGATTATACTCCCGCGAGAGTCGAGCATAAGCTTTAATAATATCGTCGCGAAGGTCTACCGGAAAATCGGCCGACAAAATAGCCTCCCTCACCCGATAGCCCCTCTCGGCTAAATTGCGAAGATTGGAAGTATTAAGGCCTTTTAAAATATTTCTAATTTCCTGGTCTAAATCGTTCTGGCGCAAAAAATAGCGGTAAGCTCCCGCCGTGATCGCGAAACCGTCCGGAACTCTTATTCCTTTTGGCTTTAAGTTGGTGTACATTTCGCCCAGCGAAGCGTTCTTCCCGCCGACCAGAGCAATGTCTTTAATGCCGACTTCTTTAAACCAAAGGATGT
>CAZIWW010000045.1:0-3051 GCA_964543275.1 uncultured Bdellovibrionales bacterium
TTTAATTTGTCCCAAGAGCGCGATCGGGGGCGGGGCTTATGTGGATGTTTGAAATAATATGGAATATGTATAAGAATGATGATAATAAATGATGATGAGTAAAATTCCAAAACCAGTTACCGAAATTGTTAAACAACTTGAAGCCGCGGGCTTTGAAGCTTTTGTCGTTGGCGGGTGCGTGCGGGATCTGCTGATGGGGGTTGAGCCCAAGGACTGGGATGTGACGACCAATGCCAAGCCAGAGGAAATAACAGGAATTTTTCCGGATAGTTTTTATGAGAATAAGTTTGGAACAGTTGGAGTTAAAATTCCAAGCACCAAGCGCCAAGCGCCAGATAAATCTCAAGCGCCAAATTCTAATGACCGAAACGTTGAAGTTGCGGAAGTGACCACATATAGAATAGAAAGTAAGTATTCCGACAAGCGGCACCCAGACGAGATAAAATTTGCCAAGACGCTGGAGGAAGATTTGAGCCGGAGAGATTTTACGATTAACGCTCTGGCGCTAAAGCTCAAAAGTCAAAAGTCAAAAGTCAAAACCACAACTCAAAACTCAAAACTGGAAAAGTCTTATGAGATTATAGATTTATTTGGTGGCCAGGAAGATTTGAAAAATAAAGTTATTCGGGCGGTTGGGGATCCGAATGAGCGGTTTGACGAGGACGCTCTGCGGATGATGCGGGCGATTCGTTTTGCTGTGTCACTCACGGATTCGATGCGGGTTAAGGACGGATTCAACACAAAAAAGAGACCGCGGAAGCTGACGGTGAAAACTCCGTTTGCAATTGAAGAGAGAACCAGAAAAGCAATAACCAGAAATGCCAAGAACTTAAAATGCATTGCCATTGAAAGAATCCAAGACGAACTTAATAAAATTTTGTTGTCCGATTACGCGGCAGAAGGGATCGAGCTTCTGCGAAAATTGAAATTGCTTCAATACATTCTCCCCGAGCTTGAAAAGGGAGTTGGTGTTTCCCAGAACCGCCACCACATTTATACCATCTACGAGCATTTAATTCTGTCGCTTAAGAACTGTCCGTCGCCGAAAATAGAAGTAAGATTGGCGGCTCTGCTTCATGATATCGCCAAGCCGGAAACTAAAAGAGGAGAGGGCCCTTACGCCACTTTTTATAACCATGATCATGTTGGAGCGAGAGTCTCGGAAAAGATTTTGGGGCGGCTGAAGTATCCGCGGCATATAATTGATAAGGTAAAATTGCTTATCGACAATCACATGTTTTACTACAATGTGGACGAGGTGGGGGAGAGTAGTGTAAGACGGTTAGTTCGAAAAGTCGGTTTGGAAAATATTGACGATCTAATTGACCTTCGCATCGCCGACCGTCTAGGGAGCGGCGTGCCTAAGGCGGTGCCCTACAAACTGCGCCATTTCAAATATATGGTCGAAAAAGTTTCCCGCGATCCGCTGTCGGTCAAAATGCTTGAAATCAACGGCAACGACTTAATAAAAGAATTAAATTTAAAGCCCGGACCGGTAATCGGCGCTGTTCTGGATGTTCTTTTGTCGGAGGCTTTGGACGATCCGGGCAAAAATAAAAAAGAGGCTCTGCTGGCTCGAGCCAAAGAATTAAAAAACAAAGATTTAGAATCCCTGCGCGAAATGGCAAAGGAAAAAATTGAAGAGAAAAAAGAGGAGGAAGATAAAATAATGAAAAGTAGATATTGGGTAAAATAGCAAAGTTAAAATACAGCAAGTTCACTGGCTACTGTGTTCTATGAAAAGATAAAAGAGCGCAATCGGGTGGACTTATGCGGCAAATTGATTTGGCGGTTTAATTTTGCTAAAATAGTCATATGAAGAAGACCGCGCTTCGCAATTTTATCAAAAAAAGGCCCTATCTTATTTGGTACGTGCGGGATCTTGAAAGTCTCTCCGAAGAGTCGATTGTGGAGCATACTTTGAATTACGGGAATTGGGAAGACGTTCAGAAGCTTATCGAGATTCTCGGAATGAAACGGGTAGCCAAAATTTTCCGCAAGCAGGCTAAGCAAAAAAGGTGCAATTATTATCCAATGATGAAAAATTTCTTCAAACTTTATTTTGCAAAACATGCATAAAGAAATTTTAACAAGAGAACAAGTTGAGCTTTTGCCGCTTCTTAAAAAATTTTCGGATAAGTTCAGTTTAGTTGGGGGAACAGCTGTCGCGCTTTGTATCGGACATCGCCGATCCATTGACTTTGACCTTTTTTCGCTGAAAAGCTTTAGAAATTCCAGCATTCAGAAGATAATCCTGAAAAGTAATGACATTAAAAATATCTATATGAATAAGCCCGGAGAATATACTCTTTCTGTAAACGACGTTAAAATGACTTTTTTTCATTACCCTTTTAAAATTTCTTTCACCGAGAGACTCAACAGTATTATCAAGATGCCCGATCTCCTGACACTCGCGGCGATGAAAGCGTTCGCGCTAGGACAAAGAGCCAAATGGAAAGACTATGTGGATTTGTATTTTATTATGCGGCATTATCATTCTCTCAAGGAGATCTCTCAAAGAGCGAAGCAGATTTATTCCGGAGCTTTTAACGAGAAATTACTTCGTGGTCAGTTGTCCTATTTTAAAGACGTGAACTGTTCGGAAAAGATTGAGTATATGAAAGGCTGGGAAGTGAGCGACGCGACTATCAAAAAAGCGCTAAGGGAGTTCAGCGTCGTATAGAAGAATTTTTTTATCTATTGAAAAAGACTAGCGGTTTAGGTTAGTCTTTTGGTTTATATTATAGAAAATGTATTAGGGCATTTGTCTGGATACGCGGCTAATTGCGCTAGGCGGCGAGTAGAGAAAGAAATTGCATTGCGGAATTTATAAAAGAACGAGAATGTGCTTAAATGTATAGGGAAGAATCAGGAACAGCTTCGAATTGCCAGAATCTTGAATTAAGGAGAGTCTTCCAGTGAAATAACGAAACCGACACTTATAAAAACAAAGCGGCTTTGCCAGTTACAAACGGGAAATATTTGGAATGATTATTGAATCGGAGGAAATCGCTCGCGCGCAGAAAGCTATTTTTGAGCTGGCGCGGAAAG
>CAZIWW010000045.1:3151-4985 GCA_964543275.1 uncultured Bdellovibrionales bacterium
ATGGCTTCCCAAGTTTCCCATACGGTTTACGCCAAGAAGTATTTAGACAAGAATCCCTTAAGAGAAACGGACGGTTTTATGCTGGGAAATTTATTTCCGGATGTTCGCCGAGTTGGCAATTTCAAGCGGCGGGACACTCATTTGGTTTTTGAGGATTTAAACTTGGACTTTAGCGAGTTGAGCGCTTTCGAGGCCGGCTGGAAGTTTCACTTGTGGTGCGATATGAGGCGAGAGGAAATTTTAAACAGTCATAATTTTTATTCTCTAAACCGCGCCGCTGATTTTGCCGGACTGCCGGCTAAACTGCTGGAGGACGAACTTTTGTATGATAAGTATAACAACTGGGAAAAACTTAATCTTATTCTCAACAGCCCTCCGCGGTTTAACTTTAACATTAAAATCGATATTCCGCGGGAAGTAGTTGAGCGTTGGTACGCAATGCTGGCTAAATATTTTGAGAAAAAGCCTAATGATCAAACAATGAAAATTTTTCTTTCTAAGCAACCGTCGCTGGCTAACAGGGTGGATGAGATTGTTGACTTAGTTAAAAAACTTAGGAATAATTCAAAAGCCGTGGAAATTCTTGAGAAGATAGCGGAAGATATAACGGCGTGAGGGGTTGCGTTCATTGTTCAAGCCCGCATGTATGCGGCCGCTGCAAGTACTGGATTGTATCTTGACGGGGCATGGTATAGTGGTATTACGCACGCTTCGGGTGCGTGTAATCCCGGTTCGATTCCGGGTGCCCCGACACGAGTATGAAAATCATTATCAACAATCCAAAACAAAGCGTAACTAATTTTTTTCGCCGCGCTGGATATCATTTTCAAAAAAAGGAGAAAAACGAAATAGCTTTTATTAGACGGCTTACCGATCGGCCATTTCCGCGTTTTCACGCTTTTTGCCGAGTGGACGGCGGCAAGTTTTTAATTAATATTCATCTAGATCACAAGCGGGCTAGTTACAAAGGGCATCGGACGCATAGCGGGGAATACGGAGACAGTAAATTATTGCGGGAAGAAGAGGAGAGATTAAAAGCGGTGGCGGGAGGTTAATATTTTGTGTTTTGCGTTTAGGTCTATTTTTAATTTAGTAAGGCGTCGCGTTTTCACTCCGCGCTAAAATTATGGGGATGTAGTTAAACGGCATAACAGGGCATTCGCATTGCTCAATTCGGGGTTCAATTCCCCGCATCTCCACGAAGTTTTTAATATGGAGCAGGTTGCGAAGACGCGGGTTTGATTCCCGCTCGGTCTACTAAAGTTTTGGTGTGGTGCCGAAATTGATTAGTTGATTAATAGTGGTTAATGAATGTTGTGGTAAAATAAAAAACGGAAGCGTGGCAGAGTGGACGAATGCGGCGGTTTCGAAAACCGCAGTTCCAGAAATGGGACCGGAGGTTCGAATCCTCCCGCTTCCGCCATTTTACGACCTCGGTTTTTTGAAAAGGTATTGCCTCGCCCTCGCGGAGTTTATCCAGCGCCAGAACAAGTTCGGTGCGGGACAATGGCGAGGCAAGAACCTTCAAAAATACAGAAATTGAATATTGGCGGTGCCTTTTGGACAAAATTCGAACCTATTTTGCACAAAATCCTGACGCTGACCCCGAAGGAGGATAAATTCCCTACGGGGCGAGCTTTTAATTGCCGCCCGTAAGGGTGACAATCCCGCCCAGCGTTTCCGTCCGCCTCCGCTTCGCTTCGGCGACAGGCGAAACAGAAAAATTTTCTCTACATTTTTTTAATCGCGCGCCCCCAAATTTTTTTCAAATAAGTAAACGAAAATTTTTCTGTTTTGCCTTCCCGCTAATGCGGGAATTGCGGAAACGCTTTCC
>CAZIWW010000046.1:0-3540 GCA_964543275.1 uncultured Bdellovibrionales bacterium
GAAATATGATATGAAAAGACGACGCTGAATACAGCGGAAAGAGAGTTATCGGCTCCTTGAAAAATAATGTATGAGGTGAACTATGAGTCAAAAAAATCAGCAAGACAATGTAGAAGAAATGAAAGGGACAATGAGTAGCCTTGGGTGGATAATTTTCGGTTCAGGGTGCCTCTTATTCGCGCTACTTGGAGGAAAAATCGGCAGTCTCATTGGCCACCAGATTGGAACTGGACTTCTATCGGGTCCGATAGTTTGGGCAATCTTTTACATTGCTATCGGAATTAAAATCGTACCAGAAAAAGAAGCCCGGGTTATCGAGCGCTTTGGTAGGTACCTCCGCACGATTTATCCAGGCATAAACCTTCTTTGTCTACCCGAAATCATTGATAAAACTCGCAGCAAAGTCTCTTTGCAGCGTCAACAGGTGCTTCTATTTCAGGACGCTCCGGAAAACGAGATGGACTTTCAAGATGGGTCAGCAGTAATAAGTGCTCAAGTATGGTTCACTGTTAAAGACCCCGGAAAGTTCACTTATGCAGTAGTTAATTCAAAGAACTGGATCGAGGAAAGATTTGATGGCTTCATTCGTCCCAGATTGCAAGATAGGACCGTTGATGAAGCACTGGTACAAAAAAATCAAATCGCTCAGGAAACTTTCACGGAGAGCCTACCAGAACTTGATGACAAGACACTGGTACAGGATATTAATGAGACAATCGGCGTAGAGGTTCACCGCTTCCTAATCACGGATTTCTCTCTGTCAGATGAAATCAAAGAGGAGAGACGAAAAAGGCTTGCCGGCAGAGCTGAGGCGGAACAGGCAATGCATAGGGGAAGGGGATACTTCGACGCCATTAACGCAATGCTGATTGAAGCCAAAAAACACGACGTAGAGCTGACCTTTCAAGAAGCACGGGAAATATACGAAAGGCAGCGCGGGCTAGAAACGGTTGGACAGACCGGCGCAAACATTACCTTTATAGCTCCGGACATACACGGAGTTATGAAGACCATAGATATTGGCCCAAAAAAGTAGGGAGGGGTAATGGTAAACTGGGCTTTCGTTTTCTGGCTTGCTGTAACGGGCGCGGGATTCTTGCTTGTCGTCCTCATTATTAAAAATTGGACATCAAAAGCAACTCCCCGGTCCACACCTGCTACCCAAGCCGTTCCCACCTCCACCCCCGCCAAACGCTCCTGGGGCTGGGGAGTAGTGGTAGCGATTTCCCTGCTTGGGTTGGCGGGACTCGGGATCTGGGCGCTTTGGTACGCGCCCACCTCCACCCCTCCCACCGCGCGGCGGGAGGGGTGGATGTGCAGACCCAAGATCAAAAGCTTCCCCTTCCCTTTGATCCTCGACCCGATTTCTTATAACAAGGAATTGAGCTTGGGGGTTGAAGAAAGCAAAGAAGCCAGTCCTCCCGAGATTATAGTCAGAGAGGGAGGTCGAGCTGTCTTCTCATTCTTCGTCGGGGAAAGTTTGCCCTCGAACAAATCAGTTATAGTCAGGGCAACTTTAATCCCAGAAGTGACTAGTCCCCAAACTCATCTGGGTGACCCTAGATTTTCAATAGGGGACTCGTCTAATCAAAAAATACTTTTGCGGAGCGGTGGTCCCCAGGAAATTGTCCTGGGATGCCCCGCCCGTGAGGTAAAAAGGGGGGAAAATTACTTCTCCTATAATTCCGAAGGAATGAAGTTTAAAATCTCCGGATTTATAAGAGTGGGGCTTTCTCCCTAAATAAAACCCCCGCGGCAGTAACATCGCCGCGCGGGGTTTTAAAATTTCCAAAAACTTACATATAGAGCCTGACTAAACAGAAATAGTAGGCGCGGGCGGAGACTGACCGCCGCCTCCGAGAATTTGATCTATCGTGTAAATTATCACGTAAGCCAATAAAGCTATGACCAACCCGCCGATGGAATACATAAGATTTTTTTTAGCCGTTTCGGCTCTTCTTTCATCACCCGCCGCGGTGATATACTGAATGCCGCTAACGATGATGAATATAACCGCTGCAAATCCTATAGTCGCCATCAGCCATTTGACCACATCCACCAGCACCGCTCTAACAGGTCTGTCTGGAAGGCCGGTGCCCGTGGGAACTTTTACTCCATTGGCTTGAGCAACCGCGTTCAAGACAAAAACCGGAGCGGTAAGCAAGAAAGTCAACACCGCGAATAGAAAACAGAAAAATTTTTTTCTCATTAATTTGGAATTATTTAGTTACAATAATCAACAAACAATAAATTTTTCCCTTGTTTTTCCTTTGCCAAAGCCTCAATTAATTTCCATAAATTTCCATTAATCTCCATTAATTTCATTGGTGTTATAGAAATCCGTAGAAATTCGCTCGCCTCGCTTCGCTGAAGTTTAAGTGGAAATTAGGTAGAAATACTGTTTTGCTCATTGATCATTGACACCATTATACCGCACAATTTATTTTTTGTGAAAGAGGTTAGCGCGATAACACAGCGGCTCGAAACCAAAACGGCTCCCGCTAAAAGCAGAGCCGTTCGCTGTCTCCGTTTAAAACAATATCGCAGTTATAACAGTAACTGCTAATAATAAGTAGGCGTGCCTGTGACTATTTGGTTTATCGTGTATAGTATCACATAGCCAATTAAGGCTATAGCCAATCCAGCGATGGCGTAAGTTAAGTTTTTCCTAGCCTTTTCAGCCTTATCCTCATCGCCAGACGCAGTAATATACTGAAAACCGCTGAAGATAATATACATAATGGCAATAAACCCTATAGCCAGCATCATCCATTGCACTATCCTTATGAAAATCGTAAGTACAGTATCAGTACTTCCTGTGGGAAAAAACTGATTTACAGGAGGAAGCCAGTAAGCAAAAGCCAACGATGGAGCTAAAAAGCTGGCCATAATCAAAGATCCCAATACCTTAAGTTCAAGTTTTCTTTTCATCTCTTCACCTCCTTTCAGTTAAAGATATTTATACTATGCTAACTTGCGTCAACTACGGGCTGACCCGTCTCCGGCGGAAATCGCGAATACCAAAATTATACCAAACAATCATCCAGTAATCAAAATTTTAATCTCCTTCACAATAATTAGCGAGCATAGAGCGATTACGATGCCGATGATAGAGCAGGTAACTGTTTTTATCCCCATTTTATACCTTTCCTCGTCGCCCGCCGCCGAGAACATCCAAACGGAGCCGATTATCAATCCTATTATAGCAAGAATTCCAATAATTGACAAAAGGAAGTTTAAAACATTAGTCAAGATCGTTTCCATATCGTAACCCGTGAACCCGCTTGTGTCTCCTCCTAGAATTCTTTTTATCTCGTATAAAAATGTGGGCGCGGCTACAACCACAGCCAGCCCGGCCATAGCAAAAATTATCGTTTTCTTTCCGCGCTCCATCATTTCCTTGTTGCCGGCCGAAATCATATACATCACCCCGCCGATGATAAGGAAAATAACCGCGATGGTCCCGGCCGCGCCTCGAATCCAGCTAGCCACACTGTTTAAGACCTCCTCAATAGTACCCCAGCCAATGGGATTGTCAAA
>CAZIWW010000046.1:3640-4954 GCA_964543275.1 uncultured Bdellovibrionales bacterium
AACAAAATTCTATTTCTCATTTCGGTTTGGTTAAGAATTATTTATTCCTCGATATCAAAAAAATATCCACTGCCATTACTTAAACATTCAAGCGAAGAGGTAATCATAATTGAATCGCCAAATTGCTTGTAGTTAATCGATCCTTTGGTCCCGTCTGGCATTTGAATTTCGGTAAAGCGGACATTGCCATCCCGGAAAAGCAATTTCTGACCCAATTCTGGTTCTGAAAAAGATATGTTCGGGAATAAAATCAAATGAAGATCGCGAAGCATAGAACTCTCCCACTGCTTCATTTGTCCAACGATATTTTTATAATCTCCTTCATTGAGTGATCTGCCAACCGCAGACCTAGCGTATAAGATTAAGCCGTAATCCTTTTCTCCGTCTCCGGATGAGCAGTAAAAAATATCGTAATCTTCATCTTCAACGAGATCGGCCAATGTTTTGGGAATAGTTATGCCCAGCGAGGAAGAGATTGTCGAAAGTGATAATAATTTTCCCTTGTTATCCGCAAATCTTATAACCCTCACCCCCGTATAGGCTATATTAGCTTTTGCAGGTTCGCTTACAAAATCAGAAAATGCCTTTTTTATCTCATCTAAGTCATTTGGATTCTCAATACTTACAAGTTGATTGTTTGTCTGTTCGGGAAACGATGGAATATTTGCAGAAGATTCAGGAGTATCCATGGGAACTGTTGATAGCTCCTCTTCGGTCGTTCGATAATATGTTAACGTCGCAACAATAATGACCGCCAAGCCAACAATCGCCAGAGTGATAATTGTTGTTTTCTTAATTCCCATATTAAACCACAAATTAATGCTTTTTCCCGCTAGTGGTTGCAGGCAGCGGTGCTAATATGCAAATGAGTGTTGTGTCCCGGCTGAAATTTTATGCCACAAGACATATTTTTTGGGCCCCATATTCTCCCCGAACCGCATTCTTTGGCAATTGAAGCCAGCTGACAAAGCTGACTGTCTGACCACCCGCCCGTGCCAATATCCACCGCGTGAGAATATCCCTGATCAGCCAACCCGCATCCATAATGACAGGTATATGTGGCATGAATGCAGCTTGGATTTCCGCAACAAGCGTATGATTTATTTAAATCGCCACCGACATTAGATGCCGTAACAGAGGTAATTGTCCCAGGCGCTCCTTTACTGCTCATGCAATTTAAAAGAGCTTGGAGATCCTTAGAGGCCAATTTACACTGCTCTGGCACGGAAGTTCTCATCCCGCCACAATTTCCCTCCTCGCCCGGCTCCGGTCCCGGCCCAGGTCCAGGTCCAGGTCCCGGTGGCTGGCTTACCG
>CAZIWW010000047.1:0-4805 GCA_964543275.1 uncultured Bdellovibrionales bacterium
AAAATTTCCTAATGAATTTTCCAATAAACTCTTCGAATAGAATATTCATATCAAAAACGAAAGAAAAAGAAACTATATCGCGATAGCTTAATTCCAAAGAGCTGTTTCCAATAAAAATTTTGCATAATTGCAGTATCGGTTCGTATTTCTTATTTAATCGCGTGAGAACTATCTTATCTATATCAGTCAGAGAACTCTTTTTAAAAGTAATCTCATCAAAAATGAAGTTCAGTTTGTTTAGAAGCTTTATGTTCCAGTAATTATTGGAAATTTTGCTTAAGATATGTGTCGTATATTTAAAAATCTGGTTCATCGGATTGTCTTCGCAAAATTCGTCGTATTCCAAGTAAAAACAGTTGCGTGCCACCACGTTACGTTTGATGTGATTGGGAAATTGCAACTTGCCTTTAATGTAATTTAGGTTGCCTTCATAATAAACATATTGCTTGCTAATGTCATTTTGAATTAAATGAAGCAGGTTTTTCGCAAAAAGAAATATTAAAACCTCAAAGAAGTTGTCCGAGACTTTGCGAAGAGACGCTATGTCTATTTCTCGGATTTGAAGTTTTTTTGTGTAGGCAAGTATAAATAGTAAATTTCGAATAGCTTGCTTATTGTATTCTTCGTCTCCAATGGTGCCTCGGGACATCTTGGGAAGAATTTGGATTGTTTTATTTCCAATTTGAAAAACCCCGACATAGCTCGAGGTTTTTATTTTGTAAACTCTGTTACGTCTATACTCTAAGGAAATAATGTTGCATTGGTATGCTTTTCTCACTTTATCTTTTAGTTTTTCCAATTCCAGAATTTCTTTAGGCTTCAATTCAAAACCGGATTCCGCGCCAATTTCTTTTTCTCCGTATTCAAAAACTGTCAATAAATTATTAGTCATAATGATATATGTTCTTCAACGCTGATACCAGATCGTTTGAATTATATTTATGTATTCTTCCTATTACAGCATCTAGATATTCTTCAGCTCCATCATTGCCAAACACGCTTCTGATTTTACCTTCTGGCATTCTAACAACAAACCCCATTTTCCTAGTTTCATCGTATCTGCCCAAAAGCTGTTCCAGTTTTTCCCAATCGTTGTAGAAGTATTCCTGCAGCAGTGGAACAATATCCTTGTACCATATTTCCTCTAGCGATTCTTTACTACCTTCTTTTACTTTTAAGAAATAACTGTGCCCAATCTGGTGGTCGCGATCTATCATAATTTCTATTTTTTCATTCAGTCTTTGAAGTAATTTCCCTAAATTTACTCCGCCAATTTTCTTTTTATTTAGTCCAGTTTTTTGATATTCCGGCATGAGTTCAATAAACTTAAAGCGACGGCGCAAAGCTACATCTAGCAGAGCAATACTGCGATCAGCCGTGTTCATAGTTCCTATTATGTATAAATTAGAAGGGATGTTAAATTTCTCCCTCGAATAAGGTAAAATGGCCGTGATTTCATTTTCTTCACCCAGTCTTTTATCTTCTTCAATAAGTGTAATCAGTTCACCGAAAATTTTGGAAATATTTCCCCGGTTTATTTCGTCAATAATTAGAATATACTTATTATTTGGATCGTTAACTGCTGATAGGCATATTTCATTTAAAACGCCTTTTTTTAGTTCATAGTTTAATCCCTGGCTATTCAACACAGGTCTGATTCCTTCTACAAATTCTTCATAAGAATACGACTGATGAAAAGTAATAAACTTTATTCTCCCCTTGTTTTTTAAATCGTTAAATTCCTTAATCAAATCTTTTCTTTCTTTGTTGTCGCAATAATGAAGATCATTACGAATTATGTTCAAAGCATAATTAACCGTTAGGTAAGTTTTACCCGTTCCCGGAGGGCCAAATAATATTAAATTTTTTGATGAGTTTCTTAAACTTTTCCCCCCTGACTTATTGATGTTTTTTAAGTCATTGATTTTTTCGTTTCTATTTACTTTTTCATTATTGCCGATTACCGACTCTAATATGTAGAAATAATCTTGTCCGTCAAGAGCAATTATTCCGGGAACTATTTTTACACCTTTGACCTCAACTTCTTTCAGTAAATTGTTCCTTTTAAAGTACATTCCCATTTCCAAACAAAGGTTGGTAAACTTTTGATATTTTTCTCCCAGACTAAGTGACTGCCACTCCTTATCTTTATTGAGAAGTTTTCTTATTGTTAAAAAAGTTTTATTGCGATAAACTGGGTATTTCTCATAATTAAAAATGGCCATAATGTAGCCAAATAAAGGGGTGCCTAATTTTGCATTTTTATCAATTTTTTTAGCCTTTTTGATAAATGAGTCGATTCTATAATTAATCTCAACTTTCTCGTTAAACAGTTCTTTAAATAGTTTGGCCATTAGTTTAGGATCCTTCTCGGTTATTCTTATTAAATCATCGAAGTTGCTAAAATGGACAAAGCTACCACTATTGGGATTATTTTTTTTCAGCAACTTAACTTTTTTGACTATATTATTCTCATTGAATCCATCTTTCACAAATTCTTTTTTCGCCTTGGGAAGTATATCCCACTTGTATCCTTCACTCCATTCCCATTTCTTGTTCCCTCTGCCGATTTTGAAGACTTTATTTTCCAGGCGAAGTTGTAAATAAAGAGGAACTTTTTCAAGTATTTTTTCATTTAGATAGTTATTGGATTTTTTGAAATCAGACTTATTCAACTTTTGGGCGTTTTGCCCTTGTTTTGAAATGATGATGCTCATATTAACGTTAATAATGATTATAATTAATGTTTCAGCTGTTTTGCACTATCTTTCTAATAAACAAGCTAATATCAACTTAATAAACTTAACTCTTCTTCACTACAAAACTCTTCGACTCTTTGTTTATTTCTCTAGCTTTTTCAACTTCTCGTCTGGCCTTAAAAGGCAGGACGCCTATAATATTCTTCAAAGCGACTCCGTCAACTTTTAAAATCTCCTCCCATTTGCCCAATGGCTCCAGAATTTTGCGCAGTTTTTCTGTGTCGTATTTATAGGTCTTTCTTAAAGCGCGAAAAATACTGCCATTTTCGCCGAAGACCTGCTCGACATTTTCCTTGTCCATATATTTTCCAATCAGCACCTGCAGATTGGCAACGCGGTTGTTTTTTGATTTTACTTCGTCTTTCAAGGAGATATATTCGTCAATGATTTTTTTAATTTCAATGTCCTTTTCCTGCTCCGCTTCTTTGAATTTATGCTTCCACATCGGACAGATATTTTGATAACCGCACCAGTCGCATAGGGCGGAAATTTTTGGTTCAAATTTAGACTGGCTGATTTGCTCTATAAGATCAATAATTAGTTGTTTGCTTTGATTTAGTTGTTCCATAGTCCGCTGGGAACTAAGCTTGACCCCATGCTTTAGGTAGTATAGGCTCACTTTTATTTTGTCCAAATTTTCAACTTCTCTTGGATAACGATCCAAAAATCCAGCTAGATAAATAGAGAGTTGTAGATCGTTGTCAACTTTTTCCTGACTTGGAAGTTTTTTGGTGGTTTTGTAGTCGATGATTTCGTAGCCGTCTTCAGTCTTGTCGATGCGGTCAATAATACCGCTTATAATATGTTTGTCTTTATCTCCATCTTTGTTGATTTCAATTTGGAATCTAGACTCAAGGTCAACGACGTTAATTTTTGAAATGTCATTCTTTTTATAATAGTCCTGTATCATTGAAACGCCTTGGGCGAAAGCGGCGCGTTCCTCAACTTCATCGCTGAAAACTTCCGCGTTCCAGTTTTTGGAATAATAATCTAAAGCTTGCTCCAGAGTAGGAGAGACAATGCCCGGCGCGTGGATTAATTTAAGCGTGTTGTGTAATAGAGTGCCAAAAAACTGCTCCTTGGATTTAGGAATCTTAATTTTGTCAATCGCCGAGAATTTGTATTTAAGCGGGCAGGTTAAAAAAGTATCGAGAGCGGAATAGGAAGTATTCATAAAAAATAATATTTATTTTGCATATCAGCTACTTAATCTTACTTGGATTAGAAATTCCTTGCAAGTCGCTTTGTAAAGGACGTTGATTGATACTTGTTTCCAATTAATTTGAACCTGTGATAAAATATTACAATTAAGAAAGCTATAGCATTGTTAATAGTATACACTAACATTATAAAAATTAAGACAATGAATTTTCGAAGAGGAAAAGAAACTAGTAAAGTAATTTTAAAAGGTCTGCTGATGGCAGGGGCTTTTACCGCCGCTTGCTCCTCGCCGTATTTCGCGCGAAGGGCAATACCGCTTCTCTCGCAACATATCAAATATAAATTAAAAGAGAAAAAACGACGCCAAAAATTTTATCGCACTTTTTATTATCTTAAGAATCGTCGTTTAATCAATGTCAGGTACTTTGGGAAGCAAATATATATATCACTTACGCCGGATGGCAGGAAGTTGGCGGGAAAATACCAAATTGATGATCTTAATATAAAAAAGCCAAAAAAGTGGGACCGAATTTGGAGAATATTAATTTTCGATATCCCTGATAAGCATAAAATTAAGAGAGAAGCTCTACGAGGAAAACTTAAAGAACTTGGTCTTTATCAGCTTCAAAAAAGCGTTTGGGTGTGTCCCTATCAATTTGAGAAAGAAGTTGAAACTCTACGCCGCTTTTTTGCTTTTTCGAACCAAGAAATGAAGATTATCATTGCTAGTTCAATTCAAAATGATCAAGAAGTTCGTAATTTTTTTAAACTGCGCTGAATTTAGACATTAACTTTATCACATAGATTAAATAGAAATTGAACGTGTCTTTCTATACCATTAACAATGCTATAGCTTTGTTAATGGTATATTTAAAAAGAGCAATA
>CAZIWW010000048.1:0-1477 GCA_964543275.1 uncultured Bdellovibrionales bacterium
TTGAAAAATATAACGCGGATTTGGCGAATGGACTGGGAAATCTAGTATCGCGAGTCTTGCGACTCGCTCAAATTTCCAATTTCCCCGTCAAAGACGGATCTGCTCCTGTTCCTGTTTCTGGCGAACAATTTCAAATTTCAAACAAACCTCCGATGTCCGATGTCCAATTTTCAAACTTTGTTGAGAAAATAGAGCTGTGCAAGGCTTTGAATTATGTCCAAGATATTGTCAAAGACGGCAATAAGTTAATTGAGGATAGTAAGTTATGGGAGTTAGTGAAAACGAATAAAGAAAAATTTAACGAAGTAATGCGGAAATTAGTATCGGATTTAAATTTGATTTCAAAGATGCTGGTTCCGTTTATGCCAGACACATCTGAAAAAATAATAAAAGCTTTAGAAGAGAAGAAAGCTGGAATCTTATTTCCGAGAATAAAATAATACTTCCCTGTTGGAACCTCTCCGCCGGGCGGCTGAAAACTCTGATGAAGATGCCGTACAGTCGCTGATTATGCCAGAGTTTTCCGCGAGAGACTCTGGCGAGGGAACAATTATTGGTTAAATTCGTATCAGCATTCGTTAAGTTTCGTGTTTTAATATGATCGACACTCACGCCCATCTGGACTTTCCGCAGTTTGATAAAGACCGCGACGAAGTGATCGCGCGGGCTTTTTCGTCCGGAGTAAAAAAGATTATTAATGTGGGATGCGACTTGGAGCGCAGTCGTGCCTCGATTAGGCTGGCGGAAAAGTATGAAAATATTTTTGCCAGCGTTGGGTTGCATCCGGATTTTTTTTCAAGCGAAGATTGCGGGAATCAGGTGGATTGGGTGAGTGAACTGAAAAAAATGGCAAGGAGCGGAAAAGTCGTAGCCGTTGGAGAAATAGGCTTGGACTACTTCCGTATATCACATAGCGTGGAACATAGAGCACGAGGATTGGAAAGAATCAAAAATAATCAGAAAGAAGGCTTTATAACGCAGCTTGAACTGGCGCGGGAATTAAAACTTCCAGTTATCATCCATTGTCGCGACTCCCGCGACAAGAATTATTCAAGCGAGAGCTGGGCGTATGCAGATGTTCAAAAAATAATTAGTCAATATCCAACACTAAAATTTGTCCTGCATTGCTATAGCGCGGATTTGGAAACCACAAAAAATTTTTTAAAGAACTATGATAATGTTTGCTTTTCTTTTACGGGGAACATTACTTATCCGTCGCCGAAAGATTTTGCGGCGGAGCTTAAAAGAGTTGTTGAGCTTATTCCGCTTGAGAGAATAATGCTGGATACGGATTCTCCGTTTTTGGCGCCGGCGCCAATGAGAGGGAAAAGAAACGAACCAGCTTTTGTAAAATATATTGCCGAGAAAATTGCGTCGGTTAAGGAAATAAATTTATATGAAGCGGAAAAGGCGACCGACGGCAACGCGGTGAATTTTTTTGGGCTGGGATAGAAACTTAATTGCGCAACAAAGCCGC
>CAZIWW010000048.1:1577-4463 GCA_964543275.1 uncultured Bdellovibrionales bacterium
TTTTATTAAAGTATTCGCGCGGCGGTTTTAGCAAGATGCCTTTTCTTAATTTTAAAATTTTCGTTTTTTGTCTTGCTGTCTGTGGATAACTTTTTTTGAAAAAATTGAAATTGGACGAATTTTTAAGCGAAAAGCAGCATACTGACATGCTTGTTTTGGTTGGCTTATTCTTCAAAAATAAATGAAACTTGACAAAAAGATAAAAACCTAAACAAGCAATGTCTTACCAATTATTGACGGTTTTAAGTGAAAACCATTATCCGATATATACATTGTATAAAATAGTTTTTGAAATATCGGATTGTATATAGAAAATAAAATTATGGATTTTTGCGGATTGACTGGTTTTTAGCGGAGAAAAATTTCTTTTCTTCTACGTTTCGTTATGAAATTCGGTGAAATAATCCATAACTTTTTGTTTGATTTTAGTTGAAATTTTTCTTTGAAATTTACCCTTGACAACTCTTCCAAAACTTGCCAATAAATTGTATAATTTTAGCAAGATTGAGAAGGCATTAAAGCTGATAGTAAAAAGAAATAACGCGATGGACAGGAGAAAAAATAAAAAGAAAAAATCTTGCTTAAACAGGTGGAAAAAAATCAGCAAATTTTTCTATTATTTTAGGGCTGGAAAAAAAGCCTCGAATGTTAAAAGAGATAGTGTTAAAAGAAATGACGAGAGAAAACTTCAAGAGGTAAGAGAAAGGTTGGCAATGCTCTACGAACAGGTTGATGGTCAACGACCAGCGGTCAATAATCAGCAGCCAACGATCAATGATCAATGTCAAAGCCAAAAGCTTGGTTCCTTGAAACAGCTTGTAGTTAAGTTGAAATTGAGCGGATTTGGAGAAGGCGGCAGTTTTAAGAAGCCTCTGAAGAAAAAAAGCAAGCGCTGGTTAAAATCCGCTCGGCGAAAGTTAAAGCCTGCTTCGCGGCAGTTGGCGAAACTGAAACGGCGGGCGGCGAGATTCAGAAGGTTTTACGCGCGAAATCTTCTTAAGAAGAAACTTTTGGTCGCCAGAAAAATTGCCAGACGATTTCAAAGATCAAAGTCAAAACTTAAAAAGAATTATATTGGGCTAAAAACGTTCGGCGTTAGCGCGGCGACGGATCTTTCTAACGAAGCTAAAGAAATTCTGCAAAAAATTTTTCCCCGATCCTTTCTTACTAGGGAAAAAGAAGCCGGCGGGTTGCCCACAGATCGAAAAACAATTGAGCCGGAGAAATTGCCGGAGGACGATTCTAAGTTAATTACCATTCCTGAAATTGCCAAAACTTCCGAGTACTCTAAAAATTATATCGGCTTTGCTATACGGCAGGGAAAGCTTAAAGCCAAAAAAGTCAACGGCACTTGGCACACCACCCAAGAATGGCTGGACGAATTTACCAGAGAAGCCCGGGAACAAAAAGAAAAATTTCGAGAAAGCCTTTCGGAGAAGTTAAATAGAATTAAGTCTCCTTTTAGGAAGGGGAAAGTGTTGGTTCTGGCGGGATTACTGTTGATACTCTTTGCGGCGGCGACGGTTCTAAATCCCTTCGACCGTGGTGACGAAGAACTGTCTCCGGGTAAAATTCATTCATCGCAGGACTCAAGAGGATTGGTGAGAGGAGAGGAAACGGAAATCCTAGCCGCTTCCATTGAGGACAGAAAAGCGAATGTCGGCGACATTGACGTGTCCGCTTTTATGATGAGCGCGGAAGGGCAGGAGATTCCCAACGGAGAATACGCGGTTCGTTTCGCTCTTTACACAGTTGATCGAGAGGAAGTTGATCCCTTTCCTTCAGAAACCGACAAGCGGGTTTGGGAAGAGACCAAAAAAGTGGAAATTAAGGATGGTCTGCTGAAAACTTACTTGGGAGACGTTAATCCCATTCCCGACAGCATTGACTTCAGCGCGCGGCAATATTACCTGGGCATCAGAATTGGAAACGACAGCGAAATGGTTCCCAGAAAAAGAATCGGCGCCGTGCCTTTGGCTCGCACGGCTATGAACGCGGCTACGGTGAACGGACTGACGGTCGGAGCGGGCTCTGGGGACATTCCCATTTCCAACGGCGTTCTAAATGTCAATCTCAACGCCGATCTTTTAGACGGTAAGGACTCCGGGGATTTCCAACCTAAAGGATCGTACGACGATTACCAAAGCTGGAAGTTGAAAGTTACAGCCAATGACGCGGGCCAAAAAATTAAGTCGAACAAATCGGCCATTTTTGCCGGAGCGAATGGCATCGTAACTTCCCGGGCAACCAATACGCTTACCATTTCTCCCGCTTACGGCTCAATAGCCGACACCATCGCGGAAGGCAACACCTCTATAATTGTCAACACCACCGGCAACCTCACCGGCGGAGGGTCGGGAACGGCCGGAGGCGGACTCTCTCTTACTTTAAACACAGTCGGCAGTCCCACTTTTGACGGGTTAACGCTTAACGGCAATGTTGATATGCGAAGTAATCTTATTCAGAACATCGGCCACGCCGGCACTGATTTCACCAGCGGAGGGGGATTGACTTTAGCCGGAAACTTAACCGTCAACGGCAATACTGTTCTCGGAAACGCGTCAACTGACACTCTCGCTTTCAACGCCGCCGCTCTTTCCATACCCAACAATTTAAACATCGATTCAGGCACGCTTTACATCGACGCGGCTAATGGCAGAGTTGGGATAGGGACGACGAGTCCAGGGGAGAAGTTATATGTAGTGGGCAATATTTATGCTACTGGTTCGATCACCTACACTGGGAGTACAATAGATGGCTGGACAGATGGCGGAACAGATGTATATCTGACTATAAGCACAGACAACGTCGGCATCGGAACCACCGACCCAAACCAAAAACTGGAAGTCATCGGCTCCGGCTATTTCACCACCGGCGTCTACATAG
>CAZIWW010000049.1:0-2850 GCA_964543275.1 uncultured Bdellovibrionales bacterium
CGGTCAGGCTTTCGCCCATTGCCGAAGATTCTCGACTGCAGCCACCCGTAGGTGTTTGGGCAGTGTCTCAGTCCCAATGTTGGGGATCATGCTCTCACATCCCCTACCCGTCATAGCCTTGGTGGGCCATTACCCCGCCAACAAGCTGATAGGACGCAGGCCGCTCTCCAACCAACATAGATTGCTCTATGCCTTTACTGGTAACTAAATCCTAGTCACAGTTGATAATATAGTTTGTACTCAAATTTCCAATATCCAATTTCCAAATAAATCCCAATGACCAAAATATAAAATTTTTAATTTTTGGATTTTGGATTTTATTGGACATTGGGTTTTTGGATTTGGGATTTTTTACTGCGAACAGAATTTAGCTACCAGACCATTGGGTATTAGTCCGCCTTTCGGCGGATTATTCCCAAGTCAGAGGTACGTTCCTACGCGTTACTAACCCGTTTGCCATGGTCGCACCTCGCTATACTCGGTACTCCAAACGCAAAAATCAAATGTCAAATGTCAAAACTTTGGAACTCGCTTCGCTCGTGAATATTTTAAAAATAATCCGTCTGGCGAAGCCAGACACAATAGTTTTGAGATTTAAGATTTGAGATTTGAGCTTGGTTGCGCCGAACACAGTGAGGTGCAACCATACGACTTGCATGCCTTATCCACGCCGCCAGCGTTCATCCTGAGCCAGGATCAAACTCTCAATAAAGATCGAAATTTTAAATCGCCGAAGGCGACATAGAAATTTCGCTAGCTTTATTAGAGCCCGCCTCTGGCGGGCTAAGCCCGCTTCGAGGCTACTCTATATAAAGCTTAAAAAGAAAATAATTTTGAATTGAATAGATTCCTTGGCTTTTTAGGACAACCGCAAAAATTTGCAAATTTTTATTCAATTTTCAAGGTTCCTCGTTTTAGAAATTTCAGCCAACCAAAACACGACTAGAATAACTTGCTCCTACCAATAATACAAATTACCCCAGTCGTGTCTTTCATTTACCTCGCCGTAGTCTTATTAGCGCAGGCGGGCCACCCCAATTATGGTTAATAAATGATAGACCTAGTTTTGTGTTTTCAATTAATGCTTAAAGGTAAGTATAATAATAGCAGTTTGAAAAAGCGTGTCAAGCGCAGCATCATCTAAGTTTCTCCACCGCTTCACGAAATTTGTATCCCCGATCAAACTCGTTCACAAACATTCCAAAACTGGCCGCGCCGGGAGAAAGAAGAATGACATCTCCTGAAGCAGAAATATTTTTGGCTCGCGCTACCGCGTCTTCGATATTGTCAAACTCACCTTCGGCAATTCCAATCTTCCCAATCTTGCCTAGTTCTGTTTTTAACTTCTCGGTCGCGCTTCCTTTTAATAGAACTATTTTTTTCACCTTTTCTCCTACAGTCTTGGCCAGTTTTTCGAAATCCAAATTCTTATCCGACCCGCCGGCAATCAAGATTACGGGCGCAGAAAAAGAATTAATCCCGGCTATAGCCGCCTCCGGCGTCGTAGCCGTTGTATCATTGTAATACTTTACGCCGTCCAACTCCCGGACTAATTCCAATCTGTGAGGCACTCCTTTAAATTGAGAAACGGTTTCTTTTATTCTTTCAGCCGGCGTTTCAAATGCCAAGGTTGCCGCTACAGCCGCTAAAACATTATACAAATTATGAGCGCCTTTGATTTTTATATCATTCAAATCACAGACTTCTGTTTTGTCTTCGCCAATTTCATAAACAATTTTCCCTTTCTCGATATGGAGATTCGATCTCCGCTTGGAGATCGAATTTCCAACTGCCTCCGTCGAAAAAAATACGACTTGTGATTTCACCTCGCTCGCCAATTCACGAGTAATCTCATTATCATAATTTAAAACCGCGAAGTCTTCCGGATTTTGGTTGGCAAATATAAATTTTTTATCGGCGATATATTTTTCCATCGAGCTGTAATAATTAAGGTGATCGGGATAAATGTTAGTTATCACGCTAATGTTAGGGCTTAACCCAACCCGCCCCAGCGCGCTTAACCGCCAGCTCGACAACTCAAACACAACCACTCCTTTATTATTCTTATTGCCTCTATCGCCGCTATTTAACCTGCTAATTTCTTCCAGAATGTCCGCATCCAGCACTGGACCCTGTCCAATTCCCGCTGAAAAAACTTTCTGTCCTGAATTTTTAAGTATTTCAAAAATCAAAGTCGCCGTAGTTGTTTTTCCCTTAGTTCCTGTTATCCCGATAATCGGCAGTTTAACCATTTGGAAAAACAAGCTCGAGTCCATTTCCACTGGAATTTTTTTCTTAAGAGCCTCTTGAATATATTTGGAGCTCCAAGAAATGGCCGGGCCCTTAACCACCAAATCAACGTTGGTAAAATCCTCCATCCGATGCTGGCCCAAAACAAACTCAACATTTTTGAGATCTTTCAGCTTTTTAAGGGAAGTTGCCAGTTCCTTCTCCGACTTCATATCGGTGGCGATAACTCGAGCTCCAGAACGAGAAAAAAAGCTGATAGCCGCCGCCCCTCCGCCGTGAAGACCGACGCCCATCACAGTAACTTTTTTATTTTTAAAGTCTTCCTTCTTCATAATTACCTTGAATTACAAAATCCAAATTTCTTGTTCCTTCCGTGTAAATATTAATTTGTTTTGCGTTTATTGTAAACACTAATTAAACGAATAATGGACAATGTAGAGACACGCCATGGCGTGTCTATACATGGGAGGGTGTCTTTACGCAGATATATTCTTTGGATTATTACAATCCTCTTCCCACCTTTCGGGATTAATCCGAATGTATTCGCGGATTCTGTTTAAGGAAAGGTTGTTTCTAATAATATGATCGTAAAAACGGGAT
>CAZIWW010000050.1:0-620 GCA_964543275.1 uncultured Bdellovibrionales bacterium
CCGTTTCTGCCTTGGCAAGGCAATGTAATAACCACTATACGACACCCGCTTGTTTTTAAAAACCAAAATTCTAAGCACTAAATCCTAAATAAATTCAAACATCAAAACGTCTTGCATCTTGGTCATTTGGATTTTGGCATTGTTTTGGATTTTGGATTTAGAAATTTGGATTTTAGAGGTGTGTGCCGAGGGCGAGAATCGAACTCGCGACACAAGGATTTTCAGTCCTCTGCTCTACCACTGAGCTACCTCGGCATTATTATAGCATAGGTGGGCGGCAGAGGACTCGAACCTCTAGCCTTCTGGGTGTAAACCAGACGCTCTAGCCAGTTGAGCTAGCCGCCCAATGTTACCGCAAGCCCAAAGCGCAAAACTCAAATCTTAAAACTTTGACATCACGCTGAACGGGATAAACAACTCACGCTCAACCCGTAAGCGAAGCAACGCCACAGCCTCTCGCTTTAAGATTCCCGCAGCGCCGTGGCCGTGGGGGAGATTTGAACTCCCACGTCCTATCGGATACTAGCACCTCAAGCCAGCCCGTCCCGCACCAACTTTTTGCGCTGGAATTAAACGAGTCAAAACTTTATATAATACTACCAAATTTTATACATCAAATC
>CAZIWW010000050.1:630-2807 GCA_964543275.1 uncultured Bdellovibrionales bacterium
CTAAAAAAACTGAAAACCTCATCCTCGACTATATGCATTTTCAATGTATATCTTCTTTTCCTTTTACGGGCTTGGCTGTTTCGCTCCCTCGCCATTATTTTAATTCTGAAGGAATCAAGGTTCTGCGAGCGAAGCTCGCAGGTTCCTATATTCAAAAAAAGGGAGACTTAAAAACAAAAAGGGCTAAAATTGACCTTCCAAAAGTCGTTATTTACTCGTCATTCCGGAATGACGAGTAAAAGGAAAATGTCGTTGGGTTGTCGTCCTGGAACGAAAACTTTCCCGCTAATAAAAATTGCTCTTTTAAATATTATTCCGCGGTTTTAAAACCTATCTCCCACTTTTGTATCAAGAAAGAAAGTAAGAAAGGAATTATAAATTTGAAGGCAATAGTTGAAGCAATTAAAACTGAATAAAGCTCTGCCCCAATTAAGGCTTTTTCAAACAAAAATTTTATAATCACAATACTGGTTGAAAACCTCACCCCTAAAGCTATTCCCATTAAAATTGAGGGTTTCTTTCCCAATTCTTTTTTTCCGATAAGATAACTGGCTAAAATCTTAGCGCTGTAAGCCACCGCTATTACCAATAATACTAACAGGGGAGCGGTTAAAAGATAATTTACATTGGTATCCACCCCCACCCAAAAAAAGAAAATTGGACCAAAAAAGGCGTAGGTTAAAAATTTAATTTGAGGTTCTATTGCTTCTATTCTCCTTTCTGGTAAAAAATTTTTTACGGCTATTCCCGCTAATAAAGCTCCGACGGCTGCCGCTTCAGCAAATCCCCCCAAACCAATAAATAAAAAGAAAATAGCTAAAACCAAGAGGGAAATAGCCTCAATCTTCCTTACTTTCATTCGAGATATCCTCTTTCTTAATTTAATTATTCCAAAAGCGAGAAGAAACAAACCAAGCAAAGAAAGTAAAATAACCAAAAGTTCCCAGATATTTATAGTTTTCTCAATCCCTTCGGTTAAAATCGGGACGGCTAATATTGCTACCACTATTGCAAAAACTTCAATAATATCATCAAGGGTTCCGATTCCTAAGATAGATTGCCCTAATTTTGTCTTAGTTAATTTAAATTCATCTAAAATTGGGATTAAAACTGCTTCTCCTACGGTGGCAAAAGATAAAGCTACTAAGATTGAAATAAACCAATCATATCCAAAAACAAAATGAATCAACAAACTGCCAAAAATAGCTTCGAAGAAAATAATAAAGAAAGTGAACTTTATTATAAATTTTCCGAGTTTTTTTATTTTTTCCAAATCTAACTCAAAGCCAATTAAAAAAAGCAAAAAATACATTCCCAGCCAAGCCAAAAATTTAAATGTCTCAGAAGAAGTTAAGTTTGTGAAAGGATTATGAAAAGCTAAGCCCAATCCTACAATCAAGGCAGCGAAAATCCAGGGTATCCTTATTTTCTCAAGTAAAATCCCCAGCAAAAAGGTAATCAAAAATATTCCGCCTAAAAGTAAAAATATACTCATGCTTCTATTTCGTGTTTACTAATAAAATACCACTTAGTAGCTTCAATTAAAAACATACTAATTATTCCTATTCCGATTAAAACCAGCCAAGAACCAAATCCTAAAGGTACGGTGCGCAAAAGGGTTTGAAAGTATGGAGCGTAAATTGCCAAAGCAAAAGTAACAAAAACTACAAGCGAAGAAACAGCTAACCATTTATTAGAAAAAGGATTGGATTAATCTGCCAGATATTCTTTCTTAAGCTTTTATAGCAATAAACAACAAAAGCAGTATCAATGCAAATTGCCTTTTTAGTTATTTTAGCAAATTTTTATGATAATAAAAAACGAGGTCTATTACTTTTGCTGAGTAAAATTTTACCTTTTTCTATCCATTTTTTGAATATAAAATACGGGCTCGCCCCGTTAGAAAGCTCCCATCGCAAGCGCTTAAAACAAGATATTGTCTATATGTCTTGAAAAATTACTTTCTAACGGAGCAAGCCCGTAAAAAGAATTATTAGAGAAATTCTTTACTTCAAAGAATTGATCAAAATAACCCTATTTTATTCGGAAAATCTAAAAGATTTTCAGCTTTCTGGAACCAAAAAAACCATACCTTGCTATCGTCCCAAAGGAGAATAAGCCCCCTACGGAACAGGCAAGGTAGGGTAATTTTTCTCGGAGTAGATAAGGAAACTTCG
>CAZIWW010000051.1:0-2685 GCA_964543275.1 uncultured Bdellovibrionales bacterium
TACTCCACTTCCTCCCAACCGTAATCCCTCGAGGACACAATAGTCTGAATCTGAATCGGTTCGGCTTCCATTTCTTTCCCGGCGCTCGACCGGATGTCCAAATTTATTTCTACCCATCCTCTTCGGTTATTGGGAGGACTCGCGTCAGTAACGGATTTCCGACTATAAAATTTAGAATTAGTTGTATTAAAAGTCACATTAAGACCAGTCAGATCAACAAGAGTTTTATTATAAGTCGCACTAGCGCAATTCGTGCTCTCCACTGCGTTATCCTTTAATTCTAACTTGGTTGAATTTATTCTATAACACACCCAGCCCATATTTCTGCTTCGTCTAATCTTCAAAAACTTACTCCCGGAAGGACTATCGCTCTTAACGCTTCCCATTCTTACATCCTTGGCGATCAGCCCGATAGCATGTTGAATATCCTCTGTAACGCTTTTTATAGCCTTGGATTTATAATACGATCTAGTAACAGCCGCAAAAACCGCCACCATAGCTATCAACACTATGGAAAGGATAAAAATAGACACCATTAATTCAATCAAACTGAAGCCTCTGCTATCTCTTCTTTTTTCGCAACCCAGAAAAAGCATAAAAAAACTATTAAAATTCATTAGGGTACAGCACATCTACGGCGGAAGTGGTTTTTTCATCATCATCCCAAGTAACATTACAAGTTACTGTTCTGGATCCATCACCAGCCACGTTTCCTATGATTATCCTTCGCTTAAATCCCGCAAAGTTTGGCGAGCTTTCCGTGCAATTTTTCTGATAATATCTAGACTGGCTATTTCTACAAACAAATCTTTGAGACAAATTATAGCAATTATGAGAACTAAGAGAATTATAATCAACTGCTTTGCAGGAAGAGTTTAGTCCCTGATCCCAATTATTTCCGTTAAGAATATTATAATCTCTCAAATTTCTTATTATTTCCGTTCCTTCACGCGCCAGGTTAGCCGCAATGATTTCGTTCTTGGTTTCGAATTGGGTGTCAAGACTGATATTGAAAAAAGACATAATGCCAACCAGCCCCACTCCAACGATAAATATAACCACTATCATTTCAATGAGAGTGAAGCCGGCACTTCCTTTATGTCCTTTATGGTTTCTTTTCATAGCTCCGGAGCTTAGCTCCGATTAACTTGCTAATAAATTCCCCCCGCTTGGTCAATTCTTACATTGATAGCCGAGCCCCCTTTGGAAAGCGTTACAGTCGCTGGAATTCCGCCCCCATTTCGATAAACATCGCCATTGGGAATGAGAAAAAAAACACTTCCAGCAAAGCTAATAGCTACATTATTTCCAGGATAGAAGAAATCATAATGGGTCCCGACGTCAGCTGTATGAGTACTGCAATCCTTATTTAAACCAGTAACTTTAACATAATAACTTTCCATCGCCGCGCCTGATCGTCGAAACCCAAATCCGCAAAGCCTCTCATTATTTCCCAGCGACACGCCCTCCCTTTCTCCCGTCAGCGCCTTGTGCTGAACTTCCCGCAGGAAAGTTACCAGTCGATCTTTTTCCATTCTTACATCCCTGTCGTCGTTCTTGCCAAAGTTAACCACCGCCGTAGCCGCTAAAATGCCAATAATGGCTAGGCTTACCAGAAGTTCAATGAGAGTAAAGCCGCTTCGGGAATTTTCAATTTTAAATTTTAAATTTCGATTCAATCTCAAATACGCTAATTTCGAATTTCAAAATTTTATCATTCAAAATTGATTTTGAAATTTGAAATTCGAAATTTGAAATTAATATCCAATATCTAAGTACCGATTTGCCCAAAATTGGATTTGCTCGGCGAAAAACATTACTATTAAAACCGCGCTTACTAGAAATGGGCCGAATGGGACTTGACTCTTCCAAGTTTTTTTCTTCGCGGCAACTAAAATTAAGCTGACAACCGACCCGATCATATAGGCGAAAAATAAAACAAAAATAATTTTAGGCCAGCCGACAATGAGCCCCGCCAAAAATCCCAGCTTTATGTCTCCTCCTCCCATCCATTTTCCTTTCGAAACCCAAACCAGCGCGAAGAAAAACAACCCGGCTAGTATGGCGCCCAGAAGAGAGCTGGTTATCGGCGCTTTTAGGTCGGCGATCCCCAGCGGGCTTTGGATATATCGGTAAATTTTATAAAGAAAAGTTACGAGGACAGCCGGATAAACTATAACATCAGGAATCATCATATAGTCCAAGTCGTGGAAGAAAATAACTATTAAGTAACTGATGACGAACAACCAGAAACTCAATTCAATTACATCGCTCATCCCAAGAGTTCTTTCAGTGCCCGCTCCAAATCCCGCAATGACGGAGCCGAAAAACTTCCAAGCCGCGGCGGCGAACAAAAAACCTGTTAAGAGCTCGATCAGCGGATACTCCCAGGAAATTCTTTTTTTGCATTCCCGACACCGCCCGGATAAAAGAATGAAACTCAAAAGCGGTATGTTGTCATACCATCGGATCTTGTGTTTGCAATGCGGGCAGTATGAACCTTTGAAAATAATATCCTCGGCCGTCTTAAGGCGATAATTGACTACCCCGAGAAAACTGCCAACAATGAGACCGGCGATGAAGAAAATTAGAATCATGGAAAGTATATCTCAAAACTCAAATGTCAAAAGTCAAAAGTCAAAACCACATCTTAAAAGTCAAAGTTATTTCTTGCCTTTGAGTTTA
>CAZIWW010000052.1:0-2649 GCA_964543275.1 uncultured Bdellovibrionales bacterium
TTCTATTCTTGCTTTCCAGTTAAAAAGAGTTCTTCTTTTCACTGGAAAAGCGTCAAGAGTCGCTTTGGTTCCGTGCTTTTCCCAGAAGATTAGAATTCTCATTCTCTCCTTGGCTTTTTCGGTAAACATATGCTGGTATTTGAGATAATGGTTATACAAGGTAATGAAACCCCGAATACCAGTATATTCGCAATGTGTTTTATGAAAAAACGGCGCGCGTTTGCTTTCTCATAGAGCGCAATATGTTAAGGGACTTGCGCAATCACAGCTAGAAATCGAAAGCTAAAGTCTTAAATTTTAGCGCTCTTTCATAAAGCCTTAAAAAACAAGGATCAAAACAAAAATCTAAGACTAACTTTTATCAAATCTTTTTCCAATTTCCTAGAAACGGCTGATTCTTTGCTCTCAATCCAGCTCCAGCTTTTGATCCCTCGGCTATTTAGAAGCGGGATAATTTTCAGATAAGAATTTATGATTTACTTCAAATCAGCTTTTCTGTAAAGCCGATAGATGACAAGAACCAAAAAGAAAGAAAATATAACCACAAGGACTATCATAAGAAACCGGGGAATACGCTTTTCTTTCTCCTTGTCCTTTTCTTCGTTTTCCAGCGGTTCGGAAACCGAAAATTTCGGCGAACTGGTAAGACTTTGCTTGTAAGGCTTGGAGAATTGAGAAACATTAATACAGAGAGCCAGCCTGTCCGTTTTAGCTTCATAAATATTCACGGTCTGGCCGTCCGGGAAATATGGAACAGAAACGGTAACTTCCCTCCCATCAATTTCTTTAGCGCCGCCCGTCATGTTGCCTTGTTCGTCTATTCCGTCCCAGTAAAGCCTCATTTCCCATTCTCCAAGGTAAAAGCGGTCAGAGCCGTCTTGGATTTTTTCGGCTTCCCCTTTGGAGTTTATCACTTGAGCGTAGAACTGGGAACCGGAGCCTGAATCGCGGGTATAATAAACTTCTCCAATGGAAATTGGATTTTTATTGAAATTATCGTTCAGCTTTAAAACATTTTTCTTGGCGCTGTAGAAAAAATTAATAATGTAATACTGCCGGTCTTTCTTTTCCAAAGTCTCATTTTTTTCAGAAGAAACGGAAAAGCCGGCTATTGGAAAAGCGAAAAGAATTTCAAGAAAAAGAAGTAGCGTAAAGAACGCTATTGTCCGTGACGTTATTTTCATTTGGGCATATCTTTTAAGTATAATTCCCTGTTGATTTCTCCGAAGTTCGGGCCGTAACAGGCGCCGCTCATTAATCCTTTATCTATACTTCTCATCCACCCTGATGGCGAAAAATTACAACCTTCCTTGATGTTTTCACAATTGTAACCGGAATATATTGACTGGTAGTATTTGCAGGCGTCAGTGAGGCTTGCAAGACCGGGGCGGAGCGATTTGAAGCAATTCCAGCTATCATTGCTTGGTGTTTGACTTAAATCAACGTATTCATCCTGCAGATTTCCGTGGGCGTGTCCCATTTCGTGGCATAGAACATAACTTGGATTAGTTCCGCTAGCCGTAACGTTGGATCCGCAAATAATAAGGTTTGTTGTTCTTCTTTTTGAGGCGCCAAGATATCCCTTCGCGCACATTCCGTACGGATCGCTCGGAGTCTGAAAAACTAATGCCAACAGTTTCTTTGAATGCGGGGGACAGCCATCACTTCCTAGTTCGTCGGATCTCCAGACAGTGTAGTTTTTTGTATCCACTGGAGAAGAGTTGATTGCTGCCATTTGTTGGGAAAGGATATTGAACTGCTGCCTATATTGTTCTCCTTTTTCCGCTGAGATTATTATTATTGGGATTCTGTTATCGTATTTTTTCAAGCCCGCCGGGTTTAAGGAAACGCATCTAGAGGAAGTGGTTTCGCGAATCTCAAAAATTCCTTTTAGATTGTGAACAGTTTCGTCTTTGGCATCGTGGATGTTAACATCGTACTTACTGATTATTATTTTATTTTTATCGTATGGGATTTTTAAAAGAAGGAAATTATCAGCTGTCAAGGTAAATTCCACAGAGATCGTTAAACTAGGATTTGCTGTAGGATTTACTGTTATTTTGGTTATCTCGCTCTTCTTAACGTTGGTTGGAGAAACAATGCAGGTCTTGGTATATTCATGTCCTTCAATCTTCATTCTATCCAAAGAAAGTATGTACGGCGTCGCCTTGGTTATCTCCCACATTCTTTTAGCCCAAGCGCTTTTAGCCTGAAGCAATGACATAGGATTCCAGCTTTGCTTCTCAGAAGACATTTTTTTTGAAAACGCGCCCGCTTCAGCAATAACCGTGCTTGTCGAACAGCCCGGATAGAGAACGTTAACTTCTACGGTAGCCACGTATTGCTGGTACTGCACGGTGATTGTTACAGTTGGCGGATCGTTGCTAGGATCGGTGAACGTATATTCGTTTTTTACAAGTCCTTTTGCGTCAACACTAACAAGGTAGGGATGGCTGGACGTATAACTGGATTTATCGGTAACGTCCTGAGTCGTTGTTCCATTGGAATAGGTTACGGCAAGCTGTTGTGCTTCATCGTTTCTAGTAAAGATAATTGGGGTTGGAACAGCTGTGAGCGATTCGCCCGGTCCCGGTCCCGGCTCCGGTCCCGGCCCAGGTCCAGGTCCAGGTCCCGGTGGCTGGCTTACCG
>CAZIWW010000053.1:0-2611 GCA_964543275.1 uncultured Bdellovibrionales bacterium
AGAGAATTAATAGTATAAAGATAAACTCTTCTGCGAAAAGCTGTCTTTGATTTTTGCTTTGTATTTTTGATATTTGGTTTTTGCATTTTGGTTTTTAAATAGCTTTTAATTCCAGCTCCTCCGTGTGTATGGGTCTGGTATTTTCTAAAATGCCCGGGTTGTAGGCTCCGTAGAAAAGTTCTATGAGCTCCTCGGTGTTGAGCGGAGTCATTCTTATGCCTGTTCCTTCAAGTCCGGCGATAATATGATCCACCCTCTGCCAAAGCTGATTTTTGTAACTTTCAAACTCCATCTTTTTTTCAACGATAGCCTGCTTGGGGTTAAGAGCCACCCGAATTTTATCAAGGACGGTTTCTTTTTTCCCTTCGGTGAAAGCGAAGGGAACAACCACATAGAAGGATCTGGTCATTATGTTGGAAACGCTGACTAGATTTTTAATGAAACTGCGGTATTCATTGATCTGAAAGCGCAGCAGCTCGTTGCATTGCTCTTTTTCCTTGCCGTCCAGAATTTGGATGTATGGGTTAATATCCAGCCGGCGGGAGCTAATGACGATTTGAATGGGAAAATCAAGGGAGTTTAGGAATCCCTGGTAGGCGGCTACAATAGCTTCCTGTTCCTGTGTTGATTTCAAGTCAAAGTTTATGGAAGAAACCATAAGTACCGCGCGCAGGGACCCATTTTTAAGAATAACCACTCCGTCTTTAACTTCGGCAATGTCAACATATTGCTGGGTGCTGGCTCCGCCCCGGTTGTTTTTTATAAGTTGTTTAGAATGAAGGAGTTCCATAGTTTTTATCAGCGCTTAACAAGCGACGGTCAGTGATCAATAATGCGTTAAAACCACTACTGCAGCTGGTGGTCATTAATTATTGTTTGTCGGCCGTTGTTTATTGGCGGCCGTTTTCCTCCCGTATCTAATATCCAGGCCATTCTTCGCAACTGGCAGGCGCTGGGCAACTTTTTAACTTTAGCGCTTGGTGGCGATTTCTTTTTTCGGGCAAGAGAGGATTTTCGAATGTCAAGTTTTCCGGGCGAGTAATCTCTTCTCCAAAAGTAATTTCTTGGTCTTAAGAGGAATTGGAGCGCAAAGCTTAGAAAAACAATAAAGCTAACTCCATAAGGTCTCCAAAAAGCGAAAGCTCCAAATATCACTATAACAAAAACGGCGGCGACAAAGAAAGCCGAGCGGTCTAACAGATTGTAAAGAATTACTAAAATGGTTCCCGCTCCGCCCAACCACAAAAGCTGTTTGCCGGTCAGTCCAAAGGCAATCTTATCTTCGATGTCGATAAATTGAGGGACGTTGACGCGCATGATTGGAAACTCAAAGCTCAAAGCGCAAAACGCAAATCTAAAAGCCACAGCGTAAAGCGCAAAACTATCTTTTATTTTTTAGGGTGAGCAAACTTGCTCCCAGTATATTTGATAAATCATCCGCTTCTTTCAATAGGCTGTTAATTTCTTCCTTTTCTATGTTGGTGGCGTCTCTCAATATTCCCAGCCAATATTTTGTTTCATTAGCGCTTTTAAGAGCTATCTCAAAAAACCTGATGAAATCTCTTTTGCTTGAAGCCGCCCGAGCTTCTATTACATTAGCCCCGATGGACATAGCCGCTCGCAGAAGCTGATCAATAATCACCCAAAACACTCTTTGGTTGGGAAGCTTGCTTGTAAATTTAACAACCTTAATTGAGAACTTATATGATCTGTGTTTTAATTCTTCTTTATTGCTGATTTTCATTAGTTTTTAGTTTTACGCTGTGGTTTTGCGTTTTAAACTTTAAGCTTTGCGCTTTAATTTCTCCCACAGGTTCAGGTTTGTAATCTGAACCTCATATTCTCAATTCTGTTATTTTTAAGTCTGTTATGAACTTTCTGGAGACAGGCTACAAACCCGCTCCTGCATGAATATCATTCGTATATTCGTATGAAATTCG
This sequence comes from uncultured Bdellovibrionales bacterium, assembly GCA_964543275.1. Lineage (GTDB taxonomy): Bacteria > Patescibacteriota > Minisyncoccia > Moranbacterales > UBA11712 > CAZIWW01. Next base: position 1,941 of record CAZIWW010000053.1, read on the forward strand.
TAATTCGTAGAGATCTTCCCACAGTTCCCCGCCCCTTCGCGAGAGGCGGAGTAAGTGAGAAAATCCAATGGACACTAGTTTACTGACACCCGTTCTGTGTACAAGTGATCGAAAGTTGATCCGTCGTACCAGGACCAAAATAACAAGAAGCAGTATAGCTATACAAACCATCCCCCCCAGTACCGTCAGTAACTGAAACTGTATAAGCCCCATCAGTGCCACCGGAATCATGACAGATGCCAGTAGGCAGCACCGGCCATGTATCATCAATAACAGTTGTATCGCTGCATATGTCATTACCAGGCGCTGAACCAGATACAGTAGCCTCGTCGGCACAACTTAAGGCAGCAGCATTTGCGCTGACAACACTCGACTTAAATGAGGCTTTCTTTGCCTTCTTCTTCGCGCTGTTCAAGCTCACTAACACAATCGCCGCCAGAATTCCAATAATGGCAATTACGACCAACAATTCCACCAGCGTAAAACCCTTATGTTTCTTTATTTTCATTTTTACACCTCCATTCTAGGTTAGATTGTTAATTTTTATCTTAAAACCCGTTAGTCCTTTGTTAAGGTTCCACCCAAAATCAAGCTAGGGCAACCTTTTTTATGTTACAGAATCAGCTCGCTAATTAGACGGAGTAGTAGCGTTACAGCCGCTGCCAGCGCCG
>CAZIWW010000054.1:0-2481 GCA_964543275.1 uncultured Bdellovibrionales bacterium
TGGAACTGGGATAATTTTCATAATTCTCTTTCCTGGTTTTAAGTATGTTTAAGGCATTACGGTAATCTCTCTCGCTGAAAAAAAAGCTTGATTGGTTTTTAATATACTCTCGCTTGCGTTCCTCGCTCCATTCAGGCCGGTAAACAAATTTATACCAAATAAAACAACAGTAAACAGCCGCTCCCAATAAGAGAACTAGATACAGCCACCTAGCAGAAATATCGGCTAATTTTCCAAAATAATTCTTGGCCTTGAATGCCAAGCTGCTGATTTCCTTTTTACTAATCTTTATCATCCGTGTAAACAACAATTATAATGGTGGATTTTATCTTTTTAGCCAATTCCGCCTCGCCGTTTTCGCCACCCGCGTCGTCTGTCTTTCGACTAATTCTCTGCAACTCGCTCAAAAGATTAATATCTAAACTGTGGACTTTGATAAAATAAGGAAAATTTTCAACCTTGTTAAGAAAATCTATCAGCGATCGGAATGTTCCTTTTAATTCCAAACTAAACCCCAATTTGTCTTTAATATCTTGGTTGTTTTTATCCTCCTTTTTTGCCTCGTTATTTTTTTTAGCGTTCTTGTTGCCGGATACAGTCCTCTTGTTTTTAGCCTTTAGCTTCTTAAGATCATAAACATCAATCTCAATCTGATTGCCAGTATCCACTGCGGTGTTCTCCAGAGACTCAATTAAAGAAACCATATCATCCCTGCCGATTAAAGTTAGTTCCATTTTCTTTCTGCTATCTTCTATATCACTCCACTCGCTTCTCATCTGACGTATCTTTTTGCTTTTTTCTTCCTGCGCTAGAGAATTTAGATTTTCCTTCTGGATATCTTCTGAAGTAGTTATTATCTTCTTGGTTTGAACGGCAACACAATACCAAACCAGAAAAGCCGCAGTTAAAACTATCACCGCAGAAACTAAATAAAACTTCTTGTTTAGGAAAAACATTTTATCCACTGCTTTAAATCAAGATTACTTGGCGCTTATGAGATACCCCTCGTCCAGATCAATTTCTATGTCGAAACTAAAATTCTTTGGAGACACTATATTCGAAATAGGAGAGGATATATTTTCAAATCCTTCGTTCTCCAGCTTGTCCTGAAAATCCAGGAAGGCTTCTCTAGTTTCAGCAATTCCGCTAATCTTAAGATGATAATCCTCTGTATGTATTGAACTAATCCTAATTCCCGCCGGACAAATTTCAGAAAGCCTGACTAGCAATCGAGACCAGTGAGTAATCTCTGAATCGATTTTGTCTATTTTTTTAGCGTACTCGTTAACCTCTTTCAAAAAATTTTCCGATTGATTTGTGTCTTCACTTAACTGATTAGCTCCTAGAGCTGATTGTTTAGCAGCTTGGTATTCAATACCCAAGACAAGCTGAATAGCAAAAAGAACTACCAATAATACCATTAGGGCAGTAATCAGAGAAAAGCCCATCTGTAAAACAAAATAAAATTTTTTTTCCTGAACTACTTTCTCTTTTTGACTATCAGGCAGAACATTGATAGTAACTTTCATAATCAGCGCCCCTTAAAGCTAAACCTATCGCCGTGGCGTAAAAAGCCGTTTCCTTTTCCAAAGCCGGCGGTAAATTCCCACCCGGCGCAATATTCTTTAGCGGGTTCCCGAAAACCACTTCCTTCTTCACTTTTAGAGACAAATAACTTCTCATTTCTTTAAGCAAGGAACCGCCGCCGCTCAAAACAATCTTGTTAACTTTTTCCTTTTTGTTAATAGACTCGTTATAGAAAGTTATGGACTTGTCTATTCCCGACACCAAGCCTTCAATTAAAGGATTATAAATTTTATAAAGCGTGTCGCTCTCTTTCATTTTACCCAACCCGTACTTTATTTTCATTTTTTCCGCTTTCTCTTCGCTTATTCCCAACTCTTTCTGAATAGCTTCCGTAAAAGCCTTTCCGCTTAGAGGAATGCTGGAGGAAAAGTAAGGAATCTGGTTCTTACATATTGCCAGCCCCGTCCTCCTTGCCCCAATATCAGCAATAAGCGCCGGCGCTCGGTTGTCTTTCTCCGTTGTGAGACTCCGAATAGCGGCAATTAAGTCAATCTCGACTACCAACGGCGCCAGGCCGGCCAGCATTACCGCTTTGCAGTAACCATCAACGATATTTTTTGGAACCGCCGCTACCAAAATTTCATCCTGTCCTTTTTCCGAACCGATAACTTGCCAGTCCAGATAAACCTTATCCACTGAAATAGGAATATTAGTCTCCGTTTCCCACTTAACCGCTTCGATTGCTTCCGCACAAGACATTTTGGGAATTTTAATTGTCCTAATAAACGATTTCGTCTCCGGCACAGAGAAAACAACATATTTTGTGTTTATCGCCTTTGGCTTGGTCGAAATTAGAAGCCCTTTTATCTCTCTTGCCAGCTCCTCGGCGTCGGCTACCCGACCAAAATTTAAAATACCTTTCTTTATATTCTTTTTTCCAAAAGCCGCCACTTC
>CAZIWW010000055.1:0-2277 GCA_964543275.1 uncultured Bdellovibrionales bacterium
CCTTCTTTGTCATAGCGCTTAGAATTATTAGAATTATAGGTAGAGTTGATAAAATTGTTTAGTTTCACTGCCAACTTTTTCGACACCTCTTTCATTTTTATATATTTTTCTTCTCTAACCTTCCCTCGCTCGCAAAGCAATTCCAACCAATGATCGCAACCTTCGGATAACGAAGCTCTGGCGACATAGTAAAATTTTATCTTGTCTAGATAATGAAATCTTAAATAACCCTCCGCGATATTGGCGCCAATAGAATCTATCGCCCTCATAAATTGATCTCCGGCAATCTTTTTGTCCTGCCAGCTTAATTTAGAATAGGTCACCCAAGCCTCTTTCGATAATTCTCTTGCCAGTTTATAAACTTCGAGTTCCTTTAGCGGAATAAATTTTTTCATAACACCTATGTAATTTCAACAAATTTCTTCCAATTTCAACTTAATTTCCATTAATTTCAATCTAATTTCATCAATATCCCCTAGCTTCCTAAAATTCCACCTTAACTACTTCTTTCTCCCCCTCCTCCGCCTCAAAAAATTCTCTGGCATTAAAATTCAGCATTCCAGCAAAAATGTTGTTGGGAAAGACCTGGATTTTAATGTTAAAGTCCCGCACATTGCCGTTGTAGAACCGGCGAGCGGCTTGAATTTTATTCTCGGTGTCAGTCAGTTCACGCTGAAGTTCCAAAAAGTTCTGATTAGCCTTTAGATCCGGGTAAGCTTCAGCCACCGCAAACAAGCTTTTAAGGGTTTGGCTCAGCATATTCTCGGCTTGAGCTTTGTCGCCGGCCGATTGAGCCGACATAGCTCGTGTTCTAGCCTCGGTTACTTTTTCAAACACCTCCTTTTCGTGAGACGCGTAACCCTTAACGGTGTTTACTAAGTTTGGAATGAGATCGTATCTCCTCTTCAGCTGGACATCGATGTCGCTCCAGGCTTCATCCACTCGATTTTTTAATTTGATAAGGCCGTTGTAGATAGCTATTCCCCAGACTACAAGAATAGCCGCCACTCCCAGTATTATCCATAGCGCCATAGATTTATTCTTAATGATTAACGCCACAGGAGCTTAATTCGCAGGGGCCTGATTCATCAAGCACTATAGGTTTTAATAAATTAAACCCCTACCTCCCGCTAAATTTTTCTCTAACTGCCGCCTTAACTAAAAACTTCGAAAAAGACATATTGCCGTCCGCCCTGTCATTCAAGTTGGCTAAATAATAGCTGACCGCCGATCTAACAGCTCTCGCGCCGCTTGCGCTTGACTCCCTTCTTGATGGAAAACGTGAAGAAAATCCGCTTTCCTCCTCTTTCTCATAACTAGCTCCAGCCACCTTCCCTTGACGCTCATTGAAAACAATTATTGCTAATTCCCTTCTAAAGATAAGACCGGTTGAAACAACCATAACAAGCAATAGCATAAAAGCGAGGCTAAAAGCAAGCTTGGGAAAAATAAACTGGAAAGTCCCGGCTGGTGGAACAAAATTGGGCGAAGGAAATAAAGTTCCTTTTCTTTCCGCCAATAAATCCCGTTCGCCTTCAATCCTATCAATCTCTCTATCCAACGAAAAATAATTCTCGGAACCAAAGTCTGATCTTTTAGAAAACGTTTCCGGCAATTCACTAAAGTCTGACTCCTCGCCTTTACAAGCTGTTTCAATCTTCAATTTAACCGAGTCTTTGTTTTTGACCGTCGCCGATCGTCTCAAATCAATTTGGTGTCTAGAATATCCCTTCGGCTGTTTCGCTATTCCATTCAAAGCAATAAAAGTTTTCTCCGGCTCTCTTTTTCTCATAGCCTTGTCTTTGCAAATTCCAGCTTTCCCGACATACGCTTTTCTGGTTATATCCGCAAAAGATTTTTTTACTTTACATCCGCTCGCCGCAAAAACAGGAATCTTGTCTGTATCCTCCTTGCTCTCGCCTTTAAAAACGCCAACTATTTCTTTCGCCTCCTTTCCGCCAGAACTCGCTTGAGATTTTTCAACCTCTAGCTCGAGACCATCAACCTTCAAACTCTGCTCCGACGCTTTTTTCTTTTCCTCAACCGTCTGCAAGAACTGTTCCATCCACTCATTGGTGGTATACCAGCGCTTACCAATCCTAATCGATCCTAAGTCCCCGCGCCGCGCCAAGAGACTCAAATATTCTTGAGCATACTTCTTATCTTTAGCCGCTCTGGAAAGAAGGATAAAGCTGCTGGAAGTATAATTTTCCTGCCGGCATCCTTGCATAGCACCATATTAGCATAAAAAGTCCTTTTCTCCAAACAGTACAACCG
>CAZIWW010000056.1:0-2248 GCA_964543275.1 uncultured Bdellovibrionales bacterium
AGTGGGGATAGAGAGACTCGAACTCTCACGCTCATGCGAGCCACGCCCCTCAAGCGTGTGTGTATACCAATTCCACCATATCCCCGTTAAAGAAATTCAAAAGAATTGGTGCGAGATGAATCTATTACCTCCCCTTCTGCACTTATCACGCCGAGTCAAAACATATGGTGTCCGGGCTTCAGCACCGCGGCATTAGAAAACCAAAGCGCAAATGTAAAAAATTAAAATTATAAACTAACTAGCGTCTTTCTCCGCTGAAGTCTCTTTCTTAACCTTCTCATTTTCATTTTTTTCTTCACCGCTCTCTTCCTGCGCTTTGTCCTTCGGTTCCCGCTCTTCCTTGCTTGCCGCAAAATTATCCAGTTCTTTGGTTTTGAGCTTTGAAATCTGGACGCCCTTTTTTCTAAGATAATAAAGCTTGGAACGTCTCACTCTAGCCCTTCTAATCACTTCAATCTTCTCTACGCTTGGAGAATAAACAGGGACAATTATCTCCACGCCAACGCCAAAAGAAACCTTCCTCACCGTAACCATCGGGGAAGAGCTTTGCTTTCCCTTAACAGCCATAACAATACCTTCGAAGATTTGGATTCTCTCTTTGTCGCCTTCTTTAATCTTGCGGTGGACTCTAACAATATCCCCCGCCTTAATGTCCGGCATTTTTTTTGAAGAACGGACTCCTTGGTTAAATTCCAGTAACTTTCGCATATATTAAAATGAATTTTAAAGCTCTATAATCTTATAATTGTTTACCCGTTGAGTCAACCCCATATTAAAAATTCGAAATTTGAAATTCTATCTTCCAACAAACTCCTCAAAATTCATAGGAAGACCGCTTCTAAATGTCTTAGGCTCTCCGCTGGGCAAGGAAAAATAAATTTCACTTGCGTGCAGAAACATTCTTGACGGCCTAACCAGCGGCTTATTTTTTTTAAAGAAATATTTTTCGTCGCCGACGATAGGATGGCCGATCGAATGCAAATGGACTCTAATTTGATGCATCCGGCCAGTTTTGGGAATTACTTCAAGAAGAGAAAATTCATTATCAAATTCTCTCAAAACTTTATAATACGTAAGTGAATAGCGTCCCTTTCCAGCTCTAACTTTTTCTCTAGTCAGCGCTTGCTTTCTAAAATCTCTTTTTGACCTTCCCATTTCTCCTTCTATAAACCCTTCTTTCTTTTTGGACGCGCCGTAGACCAGAGCCAGATATTTCTTCCTAACTTTTCTATTCTTAAACAAGTTTTTGAGATATTCAAACGCTTTCTGATTCTTGGCTATCACCATCACGCCTGAAGTTTCCTTATCCAGCCGATGAACAATTCCCGGACGCGTCAATTTATCGTCTCCGACCTTGGCTATCTCCGGAAATTTTTCAAGAAGGTAATCAATCAGCGTTCTTTCTTTTTTAATTCCGTCGGGATGCACTTTCAGACCCGCCGGCTTGTCAATAACAATAATATCTTTGTCCTGATAAATGATTTTAACCGACCTCTTCCCATCATCGCTTGAGGGAACGTGTCCCTCCAGTCTAGGCGGACGGACGGAAAGGTGTTGAAGATGGCTAAAATTACCCACCTTTACCACATCTCCAGCTCTCAACTTATAACCCGCCTTAACCTCTTTATCATTAATTTTAACTTTCCCAACCGCAATAGCCTTCTTTAAAAATTCCCGGGAATAAGAAAAAAACTTCTCGGCGAGAAATTTATCCAGACGAGTGCCCTGGTAGTTTTTATTAACCAACATTCTCCTCATGAATTTTTATCTTTTCGATAACTTGCACATTTGGCTCTCTCTTTAGCAAAGGAAGAGAACCCTCAATTGAGAATTTTGTTAGTGCCGGGGAGAGAACTAGTCCGCCTCCACTAAAGTTTCGGCCGGTAAAAACCCCGGCTCAAACATAATTTTTCGTGGGCGAGAGAGGAGTCGAACCTCCAAGGGATAATCCCACATGGTCCTAAGCCATGCGCGTCTGCCAGTTCCGCCACTCGCCCAAACAATATTTTAAAGGCTACGCGCGCCAAGTTGCGGAGATCAAACCTCGCTCGGGCAAAATGTTAAGTAAAACTTAGTTTGCCAGCGCTAATTTTTTTCAGACAATAATCGTAGCGAGATTCAACCTCTAAAGCGTTCTCCCGTTCCAAAATCCTAACAAGCATAGCAAAAATCGCGCAAATTGACAAGAGTCGGGAAATATGATATGAAAAGACGACGCTGAATACAGCGGAAAGAGAGTTATCGGCTC
>CAZIWW010000057.1:0-2220 GCA_964543275.1 uncultured Bdellovibrionales bacterium
CCCCGCCTTCTTCCACAAGCTTTGAGTTTTGAGTTGCGGTTTTGAGTTTTGAGTTTTGAGTCTTGAGTTTGCAATAAACCACATCCGGATTTATTGCCAACGCCGCATTTCCAATAAGCGTCCACGGCGTTGTCGTCCAAGCAAGAAGATACGTTTTTTTGTCATTATTTGTAGCTCGCATATTCGTACTCGATTCGCCACCGCCGCGGCTGGGTCCCGCCATAGCGGGATAATTCGCAGAGGTCATCTCAAACTTAACCACCGCCGACAAGTCCTTAACATTTTTATACCCCTCCGCCACCTCCGATTGCGACAAGGTCGTCTCGCAACGCGGACAAATATGCATCGAACGATAACTTTCGTAAATCAAACCTTTATCCCACAACTCCTTAAAAACCCACCAGACCGATTCCATAAAATCCAAATCCATAGTTCGGTAAGCGTTTTCCATATCCGCCCATCTGCCCAGCCTCTTTATCACTTTCTTCCACTCCTCCACATAACTCAAAACTTTAGATCGGCAAATTTCATCAAACTTTTCCACCCCTATCGCTTCAATCTCTTTTTTGCGGACTATGCCCAGTTCTTTCTCGGCGATATTCTCGATAGGGAGACCATGACAATCCCAGCCCCACTTCCTCTCCACCCGATAACCTTTCATAGTCCAGTATCTCGGCACCACATCCTTTATGGTACTGGCCACTATATGACCATAGTGCGGAGTTCCGGTGGCAAACGGCGGACCGTCATAAAAATTGTAAAGCGGCGCCTTTCTCCGCTTCTTCATTGACTCTTCAAATATTTTATTCTTCTCCCAAAATTTAAGGATTTTTTCCTCCATTCGAGGAAAGCTTTGCTTGGGATCAACTTTTTTGAACATAAATTTAAAAATCCAAATATCAAAATCCAAATATCAAATCAGCTTCAAAGTTCAAAATCCAAAAACAGCGCTCTAGTCATTTCATTTGAACTTGGAATTTGATTTGACATTTGAGCTTTTAAATTTGGATTTAACCATATATAAATTTTGATAAATACAATATATGAAACGCCGACTGCTAAATACTTTTATACACTTCCAACGTTTCCCGCGCGCATTTTTCCCAGCTGAACTTTTTTGCCTGTTCTTTTCCCCTCGCGCTTAACGCCCCGCGTAAATTTTCATCCCCGGCTAATTCTTTCATAGCCTTGGCGATTCCTTCCGTATCGTAAGGATTAACATAGTAAACCGAGTCGCCGGCGATCTCCGGTATGGAAGAAATTTTGGACACGATTGCCGGAGCGCCGCAAGCCATAGCTTCCACTACCGTCTGACCAAATCCCTCGTAAAGTGAGGGCATTACGAAAAACTCGGCGTAACTATAAAGCGGTTTTAAATCGTCCCCGCCCACATAGCCGGTGAAAATCACCTCATCCTTAATTCCCAAATCTTCAACAATCTGGAAGTATTCCTCCACCAACCATCCCCGCTTGCCCGCAACCACTAACTGATAGTCAAACCGCCTGCCCTTATCAACAGAGTTACTTTTAAATTTAGAGAAGGCCTCCAAAACCCGGGTAAGATTCTTTCTGGGTTCAAGCGTTCCTAAGAAAAGAATATACTTATCCTTAATATTATAGTCTTTTTTTAAAGTCTCGCTGGACAACACGCTCTCTTCAAAAAATCTCTTGTCAATCCCGTTGTATACCATGTCAATTTTATCTTCAGGATAATTCAGCAGTTCTTTCGCATCGCTTTTGGTAGACTGCGACACCGCTATTATGCGGTCCGATTTTTTAGCCATAAAACTGTAAAGGGTTTTGATTTTGGCCGACGACAATTTAGGAAATAACTCCGGCACTCGATAAGGCGCGAAGTCGTAAAAAGTGGTTATTACCTTTCTCCGATAAGACGCAGGCACTCGATAGAGCGGCGAAGCAGAATGCAAGACATCCAATTTTTCCCGAGTATAAGTCGCCATCCCCAAGATTTCACTGTAAGCTCCCGGGAGATACTTCTTGTAATCCGAAAAAGGGAAAAATTTTATCTTGACGTTCGGCCTGGTAAATTTTTTTACATCCCTGTCCCGCACTTTAAAATCAAAAAACAAAACATACTGGTTTTCCTTATCAATTTCCAGTAAGTTTTTAATCAAATGATAAACATAATGCGCCACTCCCGACGGCGCGGATTTTTCCGGGTTCAATATGGATCTGGCATCAATTCCAATACGCATAAAA
>CAZIWW010000058.1:0-2188 GCA_964543275.1 uncultured Bdellovibrionales bacterium
GTTATTTCGTATTCTCACTTTATCATAAATAAAGGCGCTTGGACAGAGGATGCATTGTTTTACATTTTTCCTTGGATAGTGCTACAATTTATTCGCCGCGGTTTAGACAGGTAAGTTAAATGATATTCTTAGCATATGTCAGATATGTCAAGGGAAAATGGACAAAACGGACTCAAGAATGCAGCTCGGCCGGTAGTGGACTTTATTAATGCCCTTGAAAAAGAAGTGGGCATAGAAAGAGCCGAAGAGAGAAAGAGGGCAGGCGGCGGCGAGGAAGCGGATATCGGCGAGGCCGGTGAAAGTATGGCGCTTTTGTATGAGAAAGTCCGCAATCTGATTGAGTATAAAGACGACCATCTTATCAAAAGGAACGCTATTGAAAGAATTCTGCGAAGGAATCTTATTATTGAATTTCGCGGGCATGATTTTTCCGATCAGTTCCTAACAGAGTTGGCTATGGCCGGTTATATTCATCGGCAGGAAATTAATCAGCAACTCAAGGAGAAGGTTCGAAAGATAATCGGCAAGTATCAAAAGCTGGTAAAGGGAACATCTGGCCTTGACTTGAAAAAATTTGTGGTGGCTATGGCTTCCTGCGAGGTAGAAGAGGCTGTTTTTCCCAATCCGGCTAAAAAAGCGTTGGTGAGGGCGATGTATCAGTCGGTTCACGATAGGATAGTTTTTCAAGGGAGAGACGCATTAAGTGAGGGAGAAAAGAAAATTCAGATTTATCTGGCTGTTCTTAAATCTCTTACTAAGCTGGACAACACGACTTTGAGCTACTCCCTCTTTAAAATTTATTTTCCCGGTTGGTTCGAGGAGAACATAAAAGAAGGAGATGTTGGCTCAATGATTTCGGAGCTAGCGAGCAAAAAGGATTATTTAGAAGAAAAAGTAGAAAATCCTTTGTCCAGCAGAGTTACTTTTGCTCTTAAAAAATATGCTGTTTATTTCAATGTCTTTCACGTAGTGGTTATAAATAACTTCTCAAGAATTAAAAAACTTCTTAGTGATCCAGAGTCGCTGAAATTTGCCGTTCAGGTTGCCTGCGGTGGTGTCTATGACAAAGAGATGAGTAAATTTAAAAAGAGAGTGAGGAGGAGTCTGATCTTTTTAATTATTACCAAAGTTCTTCTGGCCGTTTTAGTTGAATATCCTTACGACAGGTACATTGCGGGTCAGGTGAATGAAACGCCGCTGATTATTAATTTGCTTTTTCCGCCTTTGCTTTTGATGTTGTTGTCAGCGACAGTCCATCGGCCCGGCGAGGAAAATTCAGCATTGATCGCTAAAGGAGTGGAGGAAATAGTCTACAGAGAAAGTGAGCGGCCTATAATAGTCGTAAAGATGGATGAGACGAAAACTTTTTCCGAGAAAATCCTCAACTTATTTTTCCTGCTCACTTTTATTATTTCCTTTGGAATGGTAATTTGGATTCTCAATGTTTTGAGTTTTAATTTGCTGGGAATTTTGATATTTTTATTCCTCTTCAGCGTGGTTAGCTTTTTCAGCGCGCTGGTCCGCCAGCCTGTCAGGGATTTAATTATTACTAAAGGAAGAGAAGGCACTATTGGCATGGTTGTTGACACTCTATCCATTCCTTTTGTTAGAATGGGGAAATGGATGTCGGTTAAATTCTCGCGGGTTAATGTGTTTGTGTTTATTTTCGATGTCATTATCGAGGCGCCGTTTAAAATAGTCGTGCGCTTTATTCAAGAATGGGCGGGGTTTATTAGGAGAAAGAAGGAAGAGATGATATAACCGCGAAATCCAAATATCAAAATCTAAATTTCAAACAAAACTCAAAATTCAAAATCGAAGATTATTTGTTATTCATTTGGATTTTGGATTTAATTTGTCATTTGAGTTTTTGGAATTTGACATTTTTATGATGGACTTGCTTAAGAAAAACTGGAAGTGTCTAATTTTATTTTTCATTCTTATTCTAGCTGTTTTCGTCCGCGCCTATCGCTTTGATGATCAGCTGCTTTTTGAGCTGGATCAGGGACGGGACGCCAAATTAATTTCCGAAGCAGTGGACAAGGGGCCGAGCTATTTGCCGCTGTTGGGCCCGCGGGCGGCCGGGACGTATTTAAGACTAGGGCCCGTCTTTTATTACTTTCAGTATTTGTCGGCTGAAATAACCAACTCGATTGAGCCGTCGGTGTTCGCTTATCCGGACCTTCTG
>CAZIWW010000059.1:0-1571 GCA_964543275.1 uncultured Bdellovibrionales bacterium
TGAACAGTGAATAATAAAAAGTGGCATAAAGTCTATTTTTTATCCTTATTGATCGCTGGTCGCTGTTCATTAGTCATTGAATGCTTGACACTATATTTTTACCTGTGCTAGAGTGATTTACTAGCTATCAATCAATTTTCAATATTATGGCGGAAGTAAAGCCGGAAATAGAAACTTTTGCTCGAATTAAGGTGGTAGGCGTGGGCGGTTCGGGCGGTAATGCCATTAGCCGCATGATGGAGTGCAAGCTTAAGGGGGTTGAATTTGTGGCAGTCAACACTGATGCCCAGGATCTTCACCATTCTAATGCAGGCGAAAAAATTCATATTGGCAAAAACCTGACCAAAGGCTTGGGAGCTGGTATGAACCCGGAGATTGGTCGTCAGGCAGCCGAAGAGAATCGGGACGAAATTCAGGAGGTTCTCAAGGGATCGGATATGGTTTTTGTAACTTGCGGCTTGGGCGGAGGAACCGGTACGGGAGCTTCTCCGATTGTGGCCGAGGCGGCTAAAGAGGCCGGGGCTTTGACCATCGCGGTGGTGACTAAACCTTTCAGTTTTGAAGGCGCTCAAAGAAAAGCCATTGCCTTGGAGGGCATAGAAAACTTGAAGGACAGGGTTGACGCTTTGATTACCATTCCCAATGACAGACTGCTTCAAGTCATTGACAGAAAAACTACTCTCATTAATTCTTTCAGGGTGGTCGATGACATTCTTCGCCAAGGGGTGCAGGGTATATCTGACCTTATTACTAAGCCGGGCATTGTGAATGTTGATTTTGCCGATGTTCGGGCTATTCTGCAGGACGCCGGATCTGCTCTAATGGGAATTGGAACAGCCACGGGTGAAAACCGAGCCTCTCAAGCGGCTAAAGCGGCCATTAACAGTCCGTTGCTGGAGCTTTCCATCGATGGAGCCAGGGGAGTTCTTTTCAATGTCCATGGCGGGCCGGATATCACTATGCTGGAAATTAATGAAGCGGCAAATGTTATTACCGAAAGCATTGATCCAAACGCTAAAGTTATTTTTGGAGCCACTACCGACGAGATGGCCAAGAAGGGGGAAATAAATCTTACAGTTGTCGCGGCCGGTTTTGATGGAGAACCGGGAGGCGAGGTTTTAGCGGGGGAGCAACCGTCGAAGGCTGATAAAGATATTAAAAGTCTACTGGGAGAAGAGCCGAAAGGCAAGTCTGAGGTTGGCGGCAGAACTTTCCAGCCGGATAAATCGAAGCTTATAATCGAAGAAAAAATTTCTCCAAAGCCAAAGAGAAAGATTGACTTTGAATCCACCATAAGTTCTATTTCCGGCGAGGCTAAAGAAGAGGACGACGAATTGGAAATCCCAGCCTTTATTCGGAGAAAATTGAAGAAATAGAGATCTCTTCGAAGCTTGAAACTTGGAATTTGAAGTTTGTAACGCGGAGCGCGGACTTTTGCGATATTTGTTTAAGAGTAATAGTGGATTTTAAATCCGCTTTTTTATTTCGCTTTGCTTTAATGATTCTTCTGTGGATAAGTCTTTGCCTTGCCATTCCCGCCGGCTTATTGTATGATAATAGCAAAGGATAAA